>JAIKXR010000171.1 GCA_024683975.1 Paludibacteraceae bacterium | reverse complement strand
AACGGGAAAGGTTGAGGGCATCAACAATAAGATAAAGGTTATGAAGCGCAATGCATATGGTTTTAGAGATGACAAGTATTTTACCCTGAGACTATACGCCCTACACGACTGCCGCATCACTCGAAATGTCGGATGAACCCTATATCATCCGCGAAGGAAAAGTATATAGTATGGATGGCAAGATAGTTAAGTAAAATGATATAATGATAAAAATGATGAAAAAGAAACAGTATTTATTCCCCGTGGTGGAAATATTGCCGTACAGTTTTCCTGACTTGATGAAGGTGGATGAAGGCAGTGGTGGTGAAAAAGGACTTCCACCAGATCCCGCTCCTGCTGTGCGGCGCGGAAAGCAAATGTTATAAGGTCGTATTCTGAAAATATTAAAGACAACACTGCAGATACTGTCTGTGGTGCGGCATATAAACCAAGACAACCAAAACAATTACTAATTAACCAAATTTATTAACATTATGAGAAAAATCTATTCTCTCGTGCTGATAGCGGCAGGACTGCTGTTATGCACAAACGCAGGGGCAACCGGTCCCGTGGCTATGCTGAATGGCAGCCAGACCTTTGAATCGCTGCAAGACGCTATTGATGTAGCGCAAAGCGGCGATGTGATCAACTTGATTGACAATGTTAACACTTCCGCACCTCTCTGGCTCGGAACGATCCATGAGAACGATGCAAAGAAGTCGCTGACCTTGAATCTGAACGGTTATTCGATTACATCCAATGCCGATGTGCTGAGCACCTTCATCCTGTCTCACGGTGATTTGAAAGTGATTAACAGCGTACCCGGACAGGGCGGTATTTACAACACACGTACGACAGACACAACTGCCGTCTTTATGGTACACGGTACCTACAAAAGAGGTATCAATCCCCGCACGGCGGCTGAAGCGGATTTGTTCTCTTTCCTTACTATTGAAGAAGGTGTTGAACTGCATGCTGACGTTAGCACTGCGGCTTCCGCTATCGTAATCAACGAACTTATTAAGATTAATACCACGACACCGGGTGAGGAAATCCGTAGTGAGGCGTGTACAATATTTGGCGTGGATTACGCAACGGATGTATATAGAGCAAGCAAGCACTGGACGAAAGGTGTCGCCAACGGTGTACGTGTTGATGTAAAAGGCCACCTTTCTGCGAACAAGTACGGTGTCAAAGCCAACGGTAACCTCCGTTACCCGAATCCGGGAGAGTTCGCTTCTTTCTGGAAACCCTACGGCTGGACAGATAACTATCGCGCACTCTATTTCTCGGAGTTAGGAGACGTTCAAGAGACTGATACCGCATACGTGCCATACATACATATCTATCCGTCTGCGGTCATTGAGCAAGATTAAAATAACGGACTGGGCGCGGCTGCTTACGCTGCCGGTTATGCACGTTGGCTCATCGAAGGCAAGTTTGTCGGTGCAACAGGTATGTATGTCAAGTCAGGCGAGATAACGCTGGATGATGCAACTATCGCATCTGTTTATAATGGTAATGCCTACATCGTTGAAAACATATCCAATGGTATCGAGGGCGGAGGAAACGGTATTGTCGTTGAGTCCGTTATGCAATACCCGGGTGAAACCGTGCTGAATGTGGAAGGTGATTCCAAAATTGAGACCTCAGCCAACGGCGGTGCCGCTTTGTTGGAGATTGTGTCTTCCCTTGAAACCAAAGTCGATATGATTGTTATCAAAGGCGGCAGCTTCACCGGAGGCGAAGACGGCTATGCGATGGTCATCTCCGAGAAAACAATCAATGACCCCGAAGCGGATGTGATTGTATATGGAACAAACGTTACCGGCGGTGTTAATATCGGTGGTGAGGAGGATATGGTCGATATCCTGGCAGAGAACACCCACACTACGGTGGTTAACAACTCGGACGTTACAGCTACTGTCGTTGTCAGCACCGGCGCTAATGCTCCGAAAGGTGTTACCAATTGGGCGGAAGTTGAGGAAGGCGATGATGTGACCTGGCAGGGATTTGTTCCTGTAACAATTGGTGCAGACTTCACCCTCGGCGAGTTGCAGATGATTTCCGGCGATATTGATCATCCGCAGCAATTGACGGTTAAGGAAGGCAAGACCTTCAGAGTGAACAAACTCATCATGAATGAGTATGCACAAATCATAGTGGAATCAGGCAGTACGTTCATCGTTACCGGTGAGCAGGGTATCAACGCTCCGTCGGTTAATAATATCGTGCTGCAGGCAGAAGAAGGCAAATCCGCTTACTTCCTCTTCAATCCGGCTGTTACTTCCAACCGTCACCCGAATGCTACGGTTGGGTTCATATCGAAGAGTTACCGCGTGAGTGCTACTGATCTCGCATGGCAGCGTTTCGGTATTCCGACTTATGGCGCGCTGAAATCAATGACCACTCAATATGAAGATGCAAACGTAGCAACTGCTTTGGCTTCCTTCAACTATGCTCAAGATAAATGGGTTACTTTCGGACAGATTGATGCACAGGGCGAAGCGCAAGGCCTTGACCAGATGGCTAATCCGTTCAACTACTATCAGATGTTGCACAATACGCCGAACATGGGTACCGTAGTCACAATGACAGGTGAACTGTACGGAAACGATAGTCCGGAGCTGCTCGTCCGCAGTAACAGCTGGAACGGTTTTGCTAACAGCTACATGGCTCCGATCGATGGCGAGCAACTGATAGACATGATTCCTGAAACGGTGGATAAAGCCTTCTACCTCTATGACTTGACTGAAGTACAGGCAACATACGAACCTGTTACGCTTCTTGATATTGAAGACCAGGGTGGTATTCAGCCGATGCAGCCATTCTTGATTCGTAATGCGAAAGCGGCGGCAAATGTAACCATCGATTATGCGGATGCAGTTTATAATCCGGCAATCAGCCAGTTGAACGGTGCGCCTGCCTGTCGTAACGCAATGAACGACATCACCAAAGCGAAACTCGTTGTGAAAGATGAGAATTGCATTGACCGCGTGGTTGTGGCTGAAGACGCTCGCTTCACCGCTGAGTTTGACAACGGCTATGAGGCTGTCAAATACATGAACGACGGTATCAACATGTATGTAACAGCTGAAGAGAAAATGGCCCACTTCGCTACCGACAATCTGGAGAATACCTTCATTAGTTTCCAAGCGGTTAAGGGCGGTAACTATACCATTGAATTCAGCAACGTAAAAGGAGAAGAACTGATGCTCATTGACCACGAAGCCAATACTCATGTAGCAATGGTTGAGGGTGGTGCGTATGAGTTCACAGCTGCCGCTAATGCTACCAACGATTATCGCTTCGAAATCGTTTCCAAAGCTAAAATGCCGACAGGTATCGAAAATACCGAGGCTGTCAAGAGCGTCAAGGGCATCTATACCATCACCGGCCAGTATATGGGCGGTATGGAGGTATGAAACTCGCTGCCCGCCGGTATATACGTAGTAAACGGCGAAAAACGTGTAAAATAACAGGATTCTCAGTCAGTTCCGGGTATATGCCCGGGACTGACTGAACTGTCTTTCAGTCTGCAAATAGAAACTACAGAAAAAAAAATAATAATATAATACATTACATCCCTTATGAAAAAAATTATGATTGCGCTGTTCATCGTAGCAGCAACGTTTAATGCAATGGCGATTAACTATACAGCTAAGGCAAAACTGACTTTGACTTCCACTTCCAACAACAAGTCTTGCACATTGACTATCGCAGAGTCGGAAGATTTTGGCGCGGGACTCAACCCGGGCTACTATGCTGAATTGAATACCGAAGGTAAAGAGGTTTGGTTCTATGTGGTTTACAACAATGTCAAGTACCAGCAGTTTGGTTCTAACGCAGCTACGATGCAGGGTTTGCAGCTGGGTGTCAAGACCAATGCTTCCGAAACCCATACGCTGACGGCAAGCAATGTGGTCGGAACACCGCATATTATGATTAACGGTGTATATTATACCGTTACCGCAGGTATGAGCGAATCAATCACGCTCGCAGCAAACAGCACACTGCCTGCTGCCGGTGATGAGGACAAATACAGCGTTCAGCCTCTTGCTCCTTCCACACCCGCTGAACCTTCTATCTGCTTCAACTACAATATACTTGAGGTAAAAGGGCACGCTGGTGAGACTCTCATGATTGAGCAGGATGGTGTGGCTGTTGTGAATGTGTCTTCGCTTGCAAGCGACAACGAGTCATTCGACCTCAACAACTACCAGGGTCGTCTGGTTGTTACCCTCAATGGCGAGGAATATCATATTGATGCCAATCCGGTTGTAACTCCTGTTGAGCCTTAATATATAAGACAGGCTCGTTCGTGCGGAATCTTGGGGATTTCCGGCTTTTATGTTGCCACCCCCGAATATTGTCCGCAAAAATCAACATCTATAATCCGTAAAGAAAGGATATATAATGTTGGGAAAGAAAATTAAAACAATAATATTAACCTTGCTGACGTTGTGCAGTGCGGTCGCTTTTGCTGACGGGGACACGAAATATAACGTGACCCTTTGCGGCAATCAGACGTACCTGTTCGGCTGTCAGCCACTGACTCCTGCGGACGGTTCAGGCGTGTACACCAATATGCTTGAGCAAGGCACAACGTATCTGCACTTGCTTTTCGGTGCGCCGAAAACTACTGCTTATACGGCTCAGATTGCGCCCGGACAGCGATACCTGTTCGGGTGTCAGGTGCTGACTGCCGACGGAGAGGTGGCTGCCAAGCAGCTGCAACAGAACGGTTGTGAGTGCGACAGCACGGTCACCGTGACGTTGAAGGTACACGCACCGCCACTACCTGTACGCGATACGGTACGCTATGCCTGTGTGGCACTGATGGCGCAAAGCAGTGACAAGTATCTGTTCGGCTGCCGCGTCCTGTCACTTGACGGTATAAGCACCGCAAGCGACACGCTGGATGCGGGTGACCACGACAGTATAATCACTGTGACGCTGTCACTGATACCCCCGGCCCCTGTAGTGCGTGACACGGTACGTTACGCATACGAGGCACAGATGGCTCAAAGCAGCGACAAGTATCTGTTCGGCTGCCGCGTCCTGGCACTTGAATGCATAAGCACCGCAAGCGACACACTGGATGCGGGTGACCACGACAGTATCATCACCGTGACGCTGTCACTGATACCACCGGTTCCGGTAGAGCGTGACACGGTAAGGGTACAGTATAGTGCTGATCTGAAGGTGAACGAGACATACTTGCTCGGATGCAGACAGTACCGGTTCAATGAAACGGGGCTGCAACTGCTTTCAGACACTTTGGCACTTCCTGAACTGGACCATGACAGTATCGTCTTTGTCAACCTGAATGTATCGGAGGCTGAGGAAGAAGACCATACCGTTCATGTGCAATATACGGCTACCATCAAGGAAGGTCAGACATATCTGTTCGGTTGTGAGCAGCTGACTGTAGCAAATACGTACACCAATACACTTCAGAGAGTGGAAGGCGGCGATAGTATCGTACACCTGACACTGAATGTGCTTAACTATACTTACGGAGACACTGTAGCTACCGAATGTGATTCGCTGTTATGGCATAACCAATGGCGCAAAGAAACGAAGAATTATGCCGATACGCTCATTGGAGCAAATATCTATGGCGGTGACAGTATTGTGACGCTGCATCTGACATTGCTCCATTCCACTACGGCAGAAGTACCTGAGACATACGAGGCTTGTGACTCCGTAATCGTCTATGGTAAGAAGTACACCGTAAGCGGACTCTATGCCGACACGTTGGTGAACGCGGCAGGCTGCGATTCCGTCATTGCACTTGACATCACCATACACAAGAGTGTCATCACCACCCCGGAAGTGGCGGATGAGTGTAACCTCTATGTATGGCATGACGTATTGTACAACGAGCAGGGAACGCACACCTACTACGACACGCTGACCACGATCCACGGTTGTGACTCGATTTGCCAGTTGACCTTGACCATCACCACTCCGTATGACACCTTGCTCAGCTTGGTACATAAATTTGGTGACCGTCTGCTGATGATTAACCGTAAGGAAATCAATCAGAAGGAAGGCTGGTTCCTCGACTCGCTTGGTATTGAGCATCCAGAGTATGTCATCTGGTATCAGATTGACCCGAACGGCATTACCACAGAAGCAGGACAGGGCTACTACCTGAATAAGACAACTGGTGATCCGCTTCCGGCTGGATACACTTATTATGCGGTCATCAATATCCCGGCTGCGAAAGGCAAGAAGTGCGGTGTACGCGGTGAAACCGAGCACTACACGATTCCTGAGCATGAAGCACCGGCATTGATACCTTCGCTGGCTCGTCCGGGTGAAGGAATACGCGTAGTGAACCTCATTCCGGATGAGGAAACGACCATTCGTGTCTTCTCGGTGGACGGCAAGCTGCTCAATACCTATACTTCGGTCAATACGGAAACCTTCAGTATGGAGGCGGAGTACAGGAACGGAGTATATCTGGTTGAGCTGAATAGCAGCAGTATCAAGACAACCCTACGTTACATCGTTAAATAAGGAGAGAGGAAACAATGAAAACTGTTAAATCAATGCTTATTGCGACTGCTCTGATAGGTACATCTCTTGTGTCGGGTCTCCCGGCACAAGAGGTTGCCTCTCCGGCATACAAACCGGCTGTCGGAGACACAGTCCGGATGAACCCTGACTGCGAGCGGTACCTGACGGGCGAGAAACCCTCTACGTGGGTATACAACACAACGCACACCATCGGGCAGGTAGGAACGCAGCGTTTTCCGGAAGGTATTCTGCTGATGCCTATCAAATCGTGGACTTGCTTGGATTGCATCACTCCGCTCAACGCACATAGGTTTGTCAAGCCGCCATTTAGGCTCTCTGTCGGAGATTCAGTTCGGATCAACCCCGACTGCGAGCGGTATCTGACGGGAGAACGGCCTTCTTCGTGGGTGTACGGAACCACGCACACCATCGGTCAGATAGGAACACAGCGTTTCCCGGATGGGGTGCTGCTGATGTCTATCCGCTCGTGGATGTGCTGGGACTGCATCACGTTGGTCAAGGCGCAAGAGGAACCTATTGATATCCAAGTGCCTTTGGCTGAGCAACCTGCTCAAGCAGAGGAGGGAACTACACCTGTAGAGGAGCACCCTGTTCAAGCAGAGGAGGAAACCTCTCCTGTTGAGGAAACCCCTGTACAAGCGGAGGAACACCCTGCTCAAGTGACGGAGAAACCCGGTCGTGTAGTGGAGGGAACCGTTTCCGAACAGGGCGTGGAGACGACACCTTCTGTTGCTCAAACGGAAGAACAGGAGCCGGAAGAAGAAGTGGCGCACCCCTCGGCTAAAGGTGACTCCATTCGCATAAGGCGCAACTTCTACGGCAAGTACGACCGCTTCACTCTCGGTCTCCGTGGAGGTATTGCTTCGATGATGCATCATACCGTGAAGGGGCACTGAACCTACGGTGCTGATGCATTGTTGGACATCCAATACGCACATTACTGGACGAAGGAAGGGCGATATACGGATCTTGGTCTGATTTTTGGCCTGTCGGTGGGCTACGCACAGAGTGCCTTGCAAACGGACTATGACAGTACTGCCTTCCGCAAGGACGATGTGGACTACACCGTAGTGGCAAGAGGTATTCAGGAGACCGACCGTTCGTTCCAACTGGAGGTGCCTTTGCTCTTCTCCATTGTGGATCGCGGTGGATTCTTCATGAACATCGGTCCGAAGTTCATGATGCCGTTTTACACTCCTTATGTACAAACCGTCGATGAGGCGAACACGCATATCATGGCATATATCCCTGAAACGGGTATCACGCTCATTGACAACCCTGTCACGGGCCAATACACCGGCCAGCAACCCTCTGTGGATAACGGCATCATGTTCACTATGAATGTGATGGCAACTATCGAGTTGGGTTGCGAGTGGGTATTGAACAGCGGCAACTCACTGGGATTGGGTGCTTATGCTAACTACAGTTTGTTCAACACATTCAGCAACACTCCCAGCACAGAGGGGCTGTTCAAACTTACCCCTGCGACGGATTATGACAAGGCGCATTTGGATGTCCTTTCTGCCACGAGAACCTATGCGGACAAGCTTGGTTACTTCGATGTCGGCTTGAAACTGGCGTACCACGTCAATTTCCCGAAGAAGAGACATAAGAAGGATGCCAAACTGCTTTAAGTGAAGTGTCCTTGCCTCGGAGAGTCGGACGGAAAATCACATCTGTTTGACTTGATATAGGAAGTGAGTTCGTTAATAACGAATTCACTTTCAATTATTATTTGGTATGTTTTCTGATTTTGGAATTTCATTTGTATTAGTCACGAGCTGGCTCACCATTCTCCCATTATGCATCATTTTCTGATATAAAAAGTCATTATTCACGTGAAAAAGCAACAAAATAAGAATATGATTTTGCATAGTAAAAATATTTATTTTACTTTTGCGGCGTTATTATCTAAAAACGTTAAGAACAATGAAAAAATTTTTCCTTTTTGTTGGTTTGCTGGCATCGGTTGTGTTGTGTGCGACTGAACCAGACGAAGTGCTTCGTGCCTACAATCGCGCAGGGGGCGGTTATGTAATATTGGACTCTACTGGAGAATTGGCAGGCTTTTCTACGGAAGGTGTTCTCACTGAACAGAACATCTCTGACTTATTCTTCTTGGGACATCCGATAGAGATAATCCAAGCTCCTGCCGGAGCAGAACAAACAGCTGCTTTTCCACTTCCTGTAAAAGATTCGGTAGGTCCGTTACTGGGGGAGATTGAGTACAACCAAAGCAAACCTTACTTTAATATGACACCGACAATAGGCGGCAAACATTGTGCAACAGGTTGTGTGGCAACGGCTATGGCTATGATTGCCCGCTATTGGCAGTGGCCCAAGACTTGCAATGATGCGGAAGTGAGTTATACTCCCGGCAATGTTGGTGAAAAGGTGACTTACACCTATACGGGTCACTCTTTTGACTGGGCTAATATGAAACCCAAGTACTCGGGTATCATAGCATCTGAAGGTGAATATATAGAGACAGAAGAAGAGCAGAATGCGGTGGCTGACCTGATGCTGGCTTGTGGCGTGGGCGTGCATATGAACTATGGTGTTGATGGTAGCGGTTCGACCAGCACTAATGTTCCCAAGGTGTTCCGTCAGTACTTTAACTATAAGAACACATTGGAGTTGTTGCGTGTAGAGGATTTGGTTACCAAGGGTACATTTAAGACAGATTTGATAGGAGAGTTTGATGTCGGTCGTCCCGTTTATTGCGATGGTTTCAACAACAAAGACAATCAAGATGACGCGTTCCATGCATATGTTATTGACGGTTACGTGACATTGGAGGGCGACAACGACTTGGTAGCGCCTTATTTCCACTTCAATTTTGGTTGGGGCGGTTCCGGTAACGGCTGGTACAGGATTACTGGCAACATGGACCGTTCGAACTACTCATCGCTGAATGTCATTTTGTACTTGGAGCCTAATGGTCCTACCGGTTTGGAGGAGATGCGTGAGGCTTTGAAAGACGGCAGGATACGTGACGTGATGGGGCGCGAAGTAAGCGAACCTGTTCGCGGTCAGTTGTACATACAAGACGGCAAGAAATTCATTGCTCAATAAGAGAGACAAGTCAAAGCCTCACTTATTAATTATACATCAGGAGACAAAAGAGGTTTCCTGATGTTTTATAGATTATGTGGGGTTTTCATATTATCAGCGAGCCTGATTTGACCCGCTGGAAAGAACTTACACAAAGACTATAACAAACACAAAAAAACAACACTCTAAATATTATGGCAGTAACATACATAACAGCAGAAGGATTGCAGAAGCTGAAAGATGAGCTTCGCTTTTTAGAGGGAACAGAACGTCCCCGCGTGATAGCAGCTATAGCGGAGGCACGCGAAAAAGGTGACTTGAGCGAGAACGCTGAGTACGATGCGGCAAAAGAAGAACAGGGACACTTGGAGAGCAAAATAGCATTGCTGAAGGCGAAAATAATAGATGCACGTATTTTAGACACCTCAACGATAAAGACAGATGAGGTACAAATATTGACCAAAGTGCGAGTCAGAAACACCAAGAACGGCGCGGAAAAGACTTATCAGCTTGTCACAGAGGGCGAAGCCAACATCAGAGAAGGCAAGATAGCCGTGACTACACCTATAGCCAAAGGTCTGATGGGCAAGAAAGTGGGCGATGTGGCCGAAGTACAAGTACCGGCAGGTAAAATGGAGTTCGAGATATTAGAGATTAGTTTGTAAGATTTACCAATAGGCGAATAGCCTGACAAACAAAAGAATATTATGACTATCTTCACTAAAATCATCAACGGAGAAATACCAAGTTACAAGGTTGCGGAAGATGACCGCTTTTATGCGTTTTTGGACATCAACCCGTTAGTCAAGGGACACACACTGGTTGTGCCTAAGTTGCCTGAACCCGAATCGGACTACATTTTCGACTTGGACGACAAGTTGCTCGGCGGGATGATGGTTTTTGCCAAAAAAGTGGCACACGGAATAAAAGCCGCAACCGGCTGCAAACGTGTAGGCGTGGCTGTATTAGGGATGGAAGTGAATCACGTACATATACACCTTGTACCGCTGAAGAAAGAGACGGATATGCTGTTCAGCAACCCTAAACTGCAATTAAGTCCGGAAGAGATGTGTACGATAGCCAACTCAATAGCAGAAGCAATAGAAAGTGAAAAGTGAATAACCGATAATTAAATATTTTAATACTATGGAAAAGTTTTCCGGAAAGACTCGCTCAGAGAGCGATTTGATTGGAGAATTGCAGATCCCTGTAGAGGCTCTGTATGGTGTACAAACGCAGCGTGGTATTGAGAACTTCCCAATATCGAAGTTCAAGTTGCAAGACTATCCTGCTTTCATCAACGGTCTGGCATACACCAAACTGGGTGCGGCGATGGCGAACCACGAACTAGGATTGCTGACTGATGAGCAGTTCCGCGGCATCAAACAGGCATGCGAAGAGATACTTGCAGGCAAACACCATGACCAGTTCCCTGTGGATATGATTCAAGGTGGTGCAGGTACAACCACCAATATGAATGCCAACGAGGTGATAGCCAATCGTGCATTGCAGATAATGGGTCACGAGGCTGGAGAGTATCAATACTGCTCCCCTAACGACCACGTCAATTGCAGCCAATCGACTAACGATGCTTATCCGGCAGCTATTCACATGGGGTTGTATGCCACACATTTGGAGTACAAAAAACACTACCAGATGCTCATCGACGCTTTCCAGAAGAAAGCTGAAGAGTTCAAGAACGTGCTGAAGATGGGTCGTACGCAGTTAGAGGATGCCGTACCGATGACTTTGGGACAGACTTTTGGTGCTTTTGCTTCAATTTTGCGTGACGAGATCAAGCATTTGGACGATGCTGCCGAAGAGTTCCTGACCGTCAATATGGGTGCTACCGCTATAGGAACTGGTATATGCTCTGAACCGGGATATGCAGAGAAATGTGTCAAAGCGATGGCAGAGGTTACCGGTTGGAATGTCCGCTTGGCAGACGACTTGGTAGCCGCAACAAGCGATACCAGTTGCATGGTTGGCTATTCAAGCGTACTGCGCCGTATAGCCACCAAGATGAACAAAATCAGCAATGACCTGCGTCTGTTAGGATCAGGTCCAAAGTGCGGATTGCACGAAATTGACCTTCCTGCCCGCCAGCCCGGCAGTTCGATTATGCCAGGCAAGGTTAATCCGGTTATTCCTGAAGTGATGAACCAAATCTCATACAAAGTTATTGGTAATGACCTTTGTGTAGCCATGTGCAACGAAGCCGCCCAGATGGAACTCAACGCAATGGAACCGACTATGGCACAATGCTGCTTCGAGAGCGCGGAGATAATGATGAACGGTTTTGACGTAATGCGCAAGTATTGCGTGGACGGCATCAAAGCCAACGAAGAACGCTGCCGTAACTACATTACCGGTTCGATTGGCATAGTAACCGCACTGAACCCGATTATCGGCTATAAGAACTCAACAAAAATAGCCAAAGAAGCGATGGCAACGGGCAAGGGAGTATATGAACTGGTTCTTGAGCACGGCATACTGACCAAAGAGGAATTGGACACTATCCTGTCGCCGGAGAATATGATTCGCCCCGTCAAACTGAACATCAAGCCCAGACGATAATGAATTTGGTGTTTGCCACCAATAATGCGCACAAGTTGGAGGAAGTAAGGAAAATACTTCCTTCAACTTGTGTTTTATTGTCGCTTCGTGATATAGGTTTTTTTGGTGACATAGAAGAGACCGGCAAGACGTTGGAGGACAACTCGCTGCTTAAAGCACGCACAATATGGGAGTACATAAACAGCCACCCGCAATCGGTTACGATAGACGGCGTGTTTGCTGACGATACCGGGTTGGAAATACGCACACTCAATAACCAGCCAGGAGTACGCACAGCCCGGTGGGCAGGAGACGACCATAACGACGCAGCCAACAGACAAAAAGCACTTCACCTGCTTCGCGGCAAAACAGACCGTTCGGCAAGGTTCAGAACGGTGATCACGCTGATTATGGAGAAAGACAATGCAGGGACAGAGAATGAACCTGTTGCAGCGCAAGTGGAAGGAAAAGTGGAAGGGCGAATGGCAGAGGAGGAAAGAGGGGACGGCGGTTTCGGGTATGACTCACTGTTCATTCCTGAAGGATATGACAAGACTTTTGCCGAACTTCCCGCAGAAACCAAGAACTCTATCAGTCACCGTGCAAGAGCGGTGCAACAACTGAGTATGATACTATGAAAAGGGCAGTATTGATATTGCTGTTGACAATGTGCCTGTCGGTGCGTGCTGACAGAGGTATGCACACTTGGCAGTCGCATATAGCCTACGGCGTTGTTACGGAAATAGCCGATACAGGCGATGACATATATGCTTTGGCTGGAAGCGGACTCATCCGTGTGGACAAAGCGACCGGACAGATGACATGCTACTCCAAGCAGGACGGTTTTCATGGTGCCGGTATCGCGCACATAGGTTACGACATACAAAGCCGCTCGCTCATCGTCCTGTATGAAGACGGACTGATCGACTTCGTTAAGGACGGCAGAATATCCGCGCTCTCCGATCTGCAGATGAAGCAGATGAGTGCCTCCAAAAAAGCCAATTCACTGACCATACACGATGGCAAAGCCTATCTCGCGATGCCTTTCGGCGTTGTTGCTGTCAATATACGCAAACAGGAAATACTGGACACATACTACATAGGCGATGAAGGGACGGAAGTGGATGTGCGTGCTGTCTGTTGCAGCGAAGACTCTGCCTATGCACTGGCAAGTGACCGCGTCTATGCGGCGGACAAAAACGCCAACCTGCTCGACTTCAATGTATGGAACAGTTCCCGACCCATACCGGCAGAATCATACAATGATATCGCCGTCTTTAACAACCGTCTATATATCCTAGCTGACAGTGTACTCCATCTCCGGGTCCAAGCAGGATGGCAGCCAATCGCACCCGAAATGAAATTCCTGCACATCAAACCCACAGCACAACATCTGTACCTGCTGCACGGTGGCTCGGCTCTGATAGAGTATATAGAGGGGAGCGGATTGAACACCATTGCATCTCCGTACTATATTCTTGATGTACAGAACGACAACGGAACACTATGGTATGCAGCAGGATATTTTGGAGTGGTGCGCCACGATTCCGAAGGTACACAGACTTTTATCCCCGAAGGACCGGCGGTCAATATCCCATATCGGATGAAAGTGGTCAACAACCGCCTCTATGTCGTTCCCGGAGCAAGATGGTCTGTACAGGAATTCCGGGCAGGCTATGTGATGATTTATGACATTGCTGCCGACACGTGGACGAACATAGAAACCGAAACGGTTAAAAGCCAGACAGGTACTTGGGTGCTTGACTTTATGAACGTGGCGGTAGATCCATTTGACAAAGAACATTTCATCGTAACCAGTTACGGAACAGGTATGTATGAGTTCTTGAACAACCAGCTCGTAAGATGGTACAACCACCTCAACAGTCCGCTCCAAACGCTCGCTGTAACAGCCGACCCGTTTCTCTACATCCGCACGGATGCAGCAATGTTTGACTCTGAAGGTAATCTGTGGGTTCTGAACATGGGTATCAACGAACCGTTGCATGTCATCTCGCCTCAACAACTACTGACAGGCAGAGAACAGGGTGCGACAACGTGGAACAAGTACGGTTTTGTCACTAATGACGGAATCACGTTCCCTCTCGTAACAGGCGGAGAGATGTTTATCGACCGCCGCCACAGCAACTGGAAATGGATTCCCTACGTGCGCTACACCCCCGGACTGATTCTCTATGACGACAACCATACGCCTTTCTACCAAGGAGATGACAACACGTATTTCACCACCTCCTTCGTCGATCAGGACGGCAAAACGATTTCTCCGTCCGCCATATATGCCGTGGTGCAGGACTTGAATAATGACCTATGGGTGACGGTGGACGAAGGTTTCTTCATCATCCCTGCCAAAGTCGATTTCCGCAGTTCCAACAGTTGTACCCGCGTGAAGATTCCCCGCAACGACGGCACCAACCTCGCAGACTACCTGTTAGGAACAGAACGTATCAACGCCATCGCTGTGGACGGTGCCAACCGCAAATGGATGGGTACGGAGAGTTCGGGTCTGTACCTCGTTTCCGAAGACGGACAAGAAACGCTTGAACATTTCACCACCGACAATTCGCCACTGCCCTCCAACCAGATTCTGTCTGTTGCCATCGATCCACAATCGGGAAAGGTGTTTGTAGGGACAGGAGCCGGACTGGTTTCTTATCAAGGCGATGCGACAGAGGCGGAGGAGCGGTTCACGGACGAGAACCTCTATGCCTACCCCAACCCCGTGCGTCCAGGGTATGAGGGTGTCATCACAATTGCCGGTCTGATGGAGGAAACGGTTGTCAAGATTGTGGATAACGGCGGAAACCTTGTATGCCAGACACGCAGCAACGGTGGTCTGGCGGTCTGGGACGGCAAGAACGGCAACGGGCAACGCGTCGCATCGGGAGTCTATACCGCTTTCTGCAACACGGCGGACGGTGCCAACCACGCTGTTGTCAAGATTCTTATTATCCATTAGTCATGTTTCGGCAGCTCCGATACCTGTGGCTGGTTCTGACGGTTGCCGTATGGAACACGCTCTGTTTCGTTCTGCCTGATTTTCTTGACAGCCAGACGGATGGATGGAAAAGTGCGGCGATTATCCTCCTCTATGTGGCTGCATTGAGTGTCGGTCAGATGGCGATTGCCGCTGTTCTTTCCCTCAACCGCTACGTGGCAGCTGTCGGTCTGCCCTTGTATGCCGGATTGGGAGCGGTGATGGCTTATTACCGTGTCGCTTTTCACGCCAAACTCAATCCCGCTCTCATTGATGCCGCGCTGCATACCAATCCTGCCGAGGCGGCGGGGGTCATATCGTGGCAAATCATTGTATGGTTTGTTTTCCAGCTTCTTGTCGCTTTTCTGTGGGTCCACTGGCGTTGGCGTATAGGGGATATCTCTCATCCGTGGGTCGTTCTATTGGTCAGTATAGGGATTTTTGCCGCTTGGTATTGGGGCAACGGCCGTCTGCACCACAGTGCCAACCAACGTTACCCACTCCACGTGGCACGCAGCGTCTGCCGTTATATATCCCTCCGCCGCTCGGTCAGCCTCCCCCGTCAAGTGCCTGAATTGCGGTCAGTCTGTCCTCCCGACTCATTGGATGTAGTGATGATTATCGGTGAAAGCACCCGCGCTGACCATTTGAGTCTCAACGGCTATCCGCGTCAGACATGTCCCCGCCTGTCAGTCCGCAGCAATGTGGTCAGCCTGCCGTCAATCTTTTCTCCATATACGGGCACCGCCGAAAGCGTGCCGCATATCCTTACCCCTGCTGACAGCCTGTCACCAGGCAAGGCATACACATCCTACTCCTTTATTACCTGCTTCGCCCGTCAGGGCTACACCACAGCTTGGATCACTAACCAGGACTACGGAAGAACCTACGCACCCTTTATCTTCGAAGCAGACACCGTTATCGCCCCCAATGCCTCCAAAACGGTCTATGTCTATCACCCGTGGTATGACCTGGACCTTCTTGCCCCCTTGGACGGACTGATGCGGCAGCAGAATGGGACACATCGTCTCTATGTGTTCCATTCCATCGGCTCCCACTGGTACTACAACAACCACGTACCTCCTCAGTGTGAGCGTTTCCGCCCTGTCATCACCAACCGTGTCCTGACGCAGAACGACCCAGCTGCGATTGTCAATTCATACGACAACACGGTCGTCAGCATGGACTTGTTTGTTGATTCGGTCATCTCGCTGTTCGTCAGCCGCAACGCCATCGTTTTCTACCTCTCCGACCATGGCGAGTCGCTCGGCGAGAACGGAAACTGGCTGCACGCCGCAGGGGCAGAGGAAACCAAGTACCCCGCCGCATTAGTCTGGTATTCCGACAAGTATGAGCAGACCTTCCCCGACAGGGTGGCGGCACTGAAAAACAACCGCACGAAACATTATCGTACGGATTATCTCTTCTACAGTCTTCTCTCGGCAGCTGGAATGGAAGCCACAGGGCACAGCCCCGCTTTCGATATCTTCAGTCCCGAATAATACGCTACCGGCTGCCTGTCAGCACTCTCATCGTGCGCGGCATCCACCGCTCAAGAACCATATAACAGAGTACCAGCACACCTGTCACCGCAAACGGAATGACCAGATAGCCGACGGTCAGCACCCCGTCCGTATGCGGCAGCAGCCGGCAAGTCAGCGTACACAGTACGGCGGTCGGCACAATATGGCTCAGGTACACAAAGAACGCGCTCCTGCTGACCTTTTCAGGCAACCGCCACGAGGTCTTGCGCAGAACCGCGCTGACTGTGGCAACCAGTATCGGGAACTCCGTGACACGCATACCTGCCACCACCGCATCCAACGGCACTTCCGGCGCATATCGCTTAAGTGCTGCGTACATCCCGACAAAAAACGCAAAAGGTGTCACGCACTTTTCAGCCACTCTCTCGGAAAACCCAACAAAATCCACTCCGTTCAGCTGCGTCCACACGCCCATACCGAACCAGAACACTGACAGGTTCTGTAGATGCGGCAGATGGTACGGACATACGTACACCAGCACCAAAAGCACAATCCCCCACGGCTTGCGCAGACGGCTCAACCAGAAGAACAACGGCGAGAACACCGACAGAATCATCAGCTCACGCAGGAACCAAAGCGGTATGTTGGCAGGCTGCCCCACTACGCCCGTCCACGACCACGTCTGCGTGCAGTCCCAGAACGCATACAGCCAGTCTTTCCAGCCGTAGTCGGTAATCCGTCCCATCCGTTCGCTCGTACCACCCATATACCGCTCTTGGACGTACATCACCGCCAGCAGCACCGCGTTCCATATCAGGTACGGCACCAACAGCGACCACACGCGGCGGCGTATCTTGCCCGAATAAATATCGCTGTTCAATTGGTGTTCGCGGAAGAACAGATAACCCGACAGGAAGAAGAAAGTGGGAGTGAATATCTTGCCGACCAGCCAGTAGCAGACATAGATGACGGCGTTCAGCACAGGGTAGTTAACCCATAGACCGACATCCAGCTCTTCGGGGGACAGGTATTTGTAGAAATGGGTGTGGCAGAAGACAATCCCTATGATCATAGGGAGACGGATGCGGTCAATCAGTTCATATATTCTCGCGTCCTGACCCATCCGTGCCGCTCAACCCTTTATCAGTTTGAGGAACTCCTCACGGGTCTCCTGGCGGTTGAACGCACCGGTGAAGTCCGAGGTCGTCGTAACGGAATGGGGTTTCTGCACGCCGCGCATCTGCATACACAGGTGCTCCGCCTCAATCACCACCATCACACCTAACGGATTCAACGTGTTCTGGATGCAGTCCTTGATCTGAGTGGTCATACGCTCCTGCACCTGGCAACGGCGGGCGAACACGTCCACCACGCGCGCAATCTTGCTCAAGCCCGTGATTTTGCCGTTCGGGATATACGCAACATGCGCCTTGCCGAAAAACGGCAGCAGGTGGTGCTCACACAGCGAGTAGAAGTCGATATCCCGTACAACGACCATCTGTCGGTAGTCTTCCTCGAACAGGGCTGAACGGAGAATGGTTTCGGGGTCTTCCCTGTAGCCTTTGGTAAGGTACTGGAACGCCTTACCCACACGTTCGGGCGTGCGCCTGAGTCCTTCACGATTAGTATCTTCGCCTATCAAAGTCAGTAGTTCGCTTACGTGTGAGCCTATCGTTTGTGATAAGGCATCATCGGGTGTGAATGATTGTAAGTCCATTGTGATTAGATATTTCGCGACAAAAGTAGTTTGTTTGTCTTAAATAGCAAAAAAAGATACAACCAACTGACAAAAATTATTACTGAACAGGCAACATACAAAACAATCCCAAACTTTTTATCAAGTTCGGGACTGTTTTCTGATACTTTCAAAAATATGGTCTAATCAGGCTTTGTTGTCGGAGCCGAGTACGTTGATAATCTTGTGCTTGTAAAGCTCGGTCATCAGGTCGCGTGCGGGGCCGCAGTACTTGCGCGGGTCGAACTCGCCGGGTTTCTCGGCAAAGACCTTGCGAACCGCCGCCGTGAACGCCAGACGCGAGTCGGAGTCGATATTGATTTTGCATACAGCGGACTTTGATGCCTTGCGGAGCTGGTCCTCGGGAATACCGACTGCGTCGGGCAGTTTGCCGCCGAACTGATTGATCATGTCCACATACTCCTGCGGCACGCTGCTTGAGCCGTGCAGTACGATGGGGAAGCCCGGTAGCTGCTCCATAATAGCGTCGAGCACATCGAACGCCAACGGAGGCGGCACGAGACGTCCTGTCCGCGGGTCACGGGTACACTGTTCGGGCTTGAACTTATATGCGCCGTGTGACGTGCCAATGGAGATTGCGAGCGAGTCGCAGCCAGTGCGCCTGGAGAAGTCAATGACCTCTTCGGGACGGGTGTAGTGGCTTTCCTCCGCCTGTACCTCGTCCTCCACGCCTGCCAATACGCCGAGTTCCGCCTCGACAGTGACATCGTACAGATGGGCATAGTCAGCGACCTTCTTCGACAAAGCGATGTTCTCCTCGTAGGGGAGCGCCGAGCCGTCAATCATCACACTGGAGAAGCCGAGATCGACACAGTCCTTGCAGAGCTCGAACGAGTCGCCGTGGTCGAGATGCAACACAATCTGCGGGTGCTCCCAACCAAGTTCCTTGGCATACTCCACAGCGCCCTGCGCCATATAACGCAGCAGGGTCGGGTTGGCGTAGTTGCGCGCGCCCTTGCTGACTTGCAGGATGACAGGGGACTTGGTATCCGCTGCCGCCTTGATGATGGCCTGCAGCTGCTCCATATTATTGAAATTGAAAGCGGGAATGGCGTATCCGCCACGGATGGCCTTGGCAAACATGTCACGGGTGTTGACCAAGCCGAGTTCTTTGTAACTTACCATAATTATAAGGATTTAAGTTTGGTTATTTAATCTTTTTGCTTGCTGTCACGAAATAGGCAATGAGCAGGATATACATGACTATGCCGAGTATCTGCGCACCGGACGATGCCGCCCATGAGGTCAGATACCAGTCGGCGCCTGCGAACTTGAGCACAGCACTGATGACGCCCATCAGTGCACCGCCGGCAATAAAGCCGCTCGCCACGAGCGTGCCCTTCTCGTTGCGTTTCTGCGCCAGTTCGGGAGCCTTCTCGCCGTCCTGCTTGCGCTCACGCGATACGAAATGAGATATAGTGCCGCCTATAAGAAGAGGCATATTGAGATGCAAGGGGATGAACATACCCAGCGCGAACGGCAGTACAGGCACACCCACGAAATTGAGGATGAGCGCCAGCACAGTGCCTGCGAAATAGAGCATCCACGGCGCACCATGCCCCGACATAAGAGGCTCGATAACCGCCGCCATAGCGTTAGCCTGCGGAGCGACCAGCGCGT
Source organism: Paludibacteraceae bacterium (assembly GCA_024683975.1). Lineage (GTDB taxonomy): Bacteria > Bacteroidota > Bacteroidia > Bacteroidales > Paludibacteraceae > Colicola. The sequence continues at coordinate 23,654 of JAIKXR010000171.1, read as the reverse complement.
TGTCACCCACGAAACCGTAGGTCTTGTTGAGGATAATCATCACACCGCCCACCGTTGCGGCACTGACGAGCGTTCCGAGGAACTTCCACGTCTCCTGCTTGGCGGGAGTTGTGCCAATCCAGTAACCAATCTTGAGGTCAGTGATGAAGCCGCCTGCCATCGACAGCGCCGTGCAGACCACGCCGCCGATAATCATAGCCGCCACCATGCCGCTGGTGCCCTTCATGCCGACAGCCACAAAGACCACGGAGGCGATGATGAGCGTCATGAGGGTCATGCCGCTGACGGGGTTGCTGCCCACAATGGCAATCGCGTTCGCTGCCACGGTGGTGAACAGGAAGGCGATGACAGTCACTACGAGCCATGCCACGAGCGCCTGGCCGAGATTATGCAGCACGCCTACCCAGAAGAAGACCAACACAATGAGCAATGCGGCAATGACAGAGACTGCCAAGAGTTTCATTGATATGTCCCGCTCGGTGCGGAGGACGTTCTGCGCCACGGCTTTGCCCTTGCCGCCGAACTCTTTCTTGACCAGTCCGAAGGCTCCGGCAATGACGCCCCAGTTCTTGATGATACCCAGCAGACCCGCCATCGCGATGGCTCCGATGCCGATATTGCGGCCATAATTAGTGTAAAGCACCTGCGGGTCGAGGTCGGACATGCCGGTTGCGCCCAGCAGCGGCAGGATAACCCACCACGTGAAGAGCGAACCGCAGGCGATAATTGCCGCGTACTTGAGTCCGATGATATAGCCCAGACCCAGCACAGCGGCACTGGTATTGACCGCCATCACCGTCTTGAACTTGACGGCAATGCTCTCACCCCATGCGGTCATACGCGTGGAGAGACTCTCAGTCCAGAGTCCGAACGTGGAGACAATGAAGTCGTACAGTCCGCCGACAGCCGCAGCCCATACAAGAGGCTTAGCCTGGCTGCCGCCCTGCTCACCCGACACGAGTACCTGGGTGGTAGCCGTAGCCTCGGGGAAGGGGTACTCGCCGTGCTTCTCCTGGACGAAGAACTTGCGGAAGGGTATAAGGAACAGAATGCCGAGACACCCGCCTAATAATGACGACATGAAGACCTGCATGAAGTTGACCGTGATGTCAGGGTACTTCGCCTGCAGGATATACAGCGCCGGCAGGGTAAAGATTGCACCCGCGACCACCACGCCCGACGAGGCACCGATGGACTGAATGATGACGTTTTCGCCAAGTGACTTCTTACGGTTGAGCGCGGATGACAGTCCGACCGCGATGATGGCAATCGGGATGGCCGCCTCAAAGACCTGGCCGACCTTCAGTCCGAGATAGGCGGCGGCAGCCGAGAAGATGACCGCCATCACCACGCCAAGACTGACGCTGTAAGGGGTCACTTCGGCGAACTGCTGTTCAGGTCGCAGGATGGGTTCGTACTTCTCGCCCGGTTTGAGAGGACGGGAGGCGTTTTCGGGAAGTTGAATGTTGTCCATAACGTATTATTGTTTCTGGTTTTTGGTCTGATAATCACGCCCGTAGGAGCGGTAGGTGTCTTTCTCTATCTCGATGTCCGGTTCGTGCAGGACGGTCTTGGACTGCAGCTGCCAGCAGAGGTACTTGATGGTCATTCCCCGGTCGAGCCACTGCTTCTCGTAGTGGGTCTGGAGCGATTTGGCTTTGTCAAGAACGGGTGAGTCGGCCGCTGAATATAAATTGTCGGTATCAGCAAGAACTGTGTAGTTATTTTCTTGCAGCATAGCGCGTGTATAAGCATATAAGAAAGGACTGTCGGTCTTGAGATGAATGACACCTTCAGACCGCATGACTTGCTGATAGCGCTGCATAAAGTAGGTGGAAGTCAGGCGTTTGGTGGCTTTCTTCATCTGCGGGTCGGGGAAGGTAATCCATATCTCGTCCACTTCATCGGGAGCGAAAAAATGCGGCAACAGTTCTATCTGGGTGCGCAGGAATGCGGTATTAATGAGACTGTTTTCTTCCGCCTGCTTGGCACCGTTCCACATTCGTGCACCTTTGATGTCTATACCTATGAAGTCGCGCTGTTGGTTTTGTCGCGCTAAACCGACCGTGTAGTCACCGTGCCCGCAACCGAGTTCGAGTGTTATGGGGAAATTGTTATGGAATACTTGTTCGTTCCAATGACCGGCAAGTCCGGTGACAGGTGAGCCGGTTTGAACATCGTGGAAGCCGCACTGAAAGACACGCTCGAACGTGTTCATATCCTGAAACTTTTTTTGCTTTTTTTTGCTCATTGTCAGCGGTGGTTATGGATGTTGCAATTCCAAGCCTACCTGTGTTACTCCGCGCAATTGTCCTGTACGCATACCGTGCCGGATGGAAAGAGAGTAGATGCCCGTATCGGGAAAAAGATAGTTCTGTTCATATAGCACAGGCATGGAAATGTGTCCGTTTCGTCCATTGCCGAGCCATCTGCCACGGTCGTCCGCGAGAAAAAACTCGATTGTATCGCATTTTGGTATTCCGTCTGGCGAGATTGAGGAAAGGAAGAACCACATATTCTGATATGGGTAGTTGTCTTGGTGACGAAGGTGCAGAAGGACATTACAGGGATGAAGAGTGTCAGCAATATGAAAAGAGAAAGTGACAGCCGAGTCCTTATCCCATGCAATGGGAGACACGTCCTTGAACTCTGAGAAGATGACACCTTTGGTGCAACTTGCAAAGAGAATACTACTAAGGATTATTATTAGTGTTTTTGCTTTGTTCATTGTTACGCTGAGTGGTATTACCACGCTGATTTCCATTGTTGTTCCGACGGTTGTCACATGACCGGCGGTTGTCGGTGGACGGACGGTTATCACGGTTAGGTTTTTGCTTTTTCTTTTTGTCGAAGCGCGAGAAGTCTTCCTGACCGACCACGTTCTGATATCCGAGATCTTCCTCTTCCGGTTTGTCCTGTCCGTTGTTGCCTAATGAGTAGCCCAGTTTTTTAGCTTCCTCGTAGAGCGATATTTCGTAGTTGAGGCAACATTTGAGTTTAGCGCATTGCCCTGCAAGCTTTTGCGGGTTTGGTGAGAGTTTTTGCAGCCGTGCCGCTCCTGTGCCGACCGAAGTAAAGTTAGTCATCCACGTTGAGCAGCAGAGTTCGCGTCCGCAAGGACCTGTTCCTCCTATACGTCCGGCTTCTTGTCTTGCGCCTATCTGCTTCATTTCTATACGGATACGGAATGTTTCGGCATAGACTTTGATAAGTTGCCGGAAATCCACACGTCCATCGGCAATGTAGTAGAAGATTGCTTTTGTGCCATCCCCTTGAAACTCGACATCACCTATTTTCATTTCGAGTCCAAGTGACTTGGCTAATTGGCGTGCTTTGATCATTGTGTCGTGTTCACGCAGGTGTGCTTCTTTGGCTTTTGCGAGGTCTTCATCGGTGGCGAATCGCAGAACGTTACGAATCTCGTATCTGCTTGGGTCGATACGGTTTTTATGCATCTGACAGAGTACGAGTCTGCCCGTGAGAACCACTTCGCCAATGTCGTATCCGGGATTGGCTTCGACAACGATGACCTTGCCTTTTTCGAGCGGCAAATGGTTGATGTTGTGGAAATAGCCCTTGCGTGTGTTTTTGAACTGGACTTCGACAACGTCTGTTTCGTTGACGTTTTCGGGCAGGTCGCTCAGATAGTCAGTAACGGGAAGCATGTGTGCAGAATTGCGGAAACAGGCTTTGGAAGAAAACTGACAAGCGTCGTTATTGAGTGTGAATCGGTCGTTCATAGGTATTTCTCCTCAAATCTTTCTCGTTTTTATTTAAGAGTTGCAGGTGACGTATCTGCGTTCACTTTTTTCTCTTTTATATGAATTTTATTTTTTTATGAGTACAATCATTTGGAGGCAGAGGTCGAAAAATATTATTTTTGCATTCCCGTTTTGTGATATTTGTCTCTCTGCACGGTCAAGTTCGGCTATTATTTTTTCAACGTTACCGGAATGGATAAAAGCAGCAAAGTTACGGCTGAAGTCTGATTCAGGCGGCATTTGATAGTTGAGTTGCGGTGTATGGTAGTTGTAGATAAAGTTTTCGCGTATTTGTTTTTGCACGAATTGGAGGAATGCCTTTTGTTTTTCCCTTCCTACTTTTGAATCCGCCATTTTGAGGCTCCATTGACGGAGTCTGAGCAGGGCATCATAGTCTTTGCGGTGTCCTACAAGCCAAGCCCATCGCATAAGCGAAACAAAATCATCAAAGAACGATCGTTCTTGTTCTTTGTTCTCAACGAGTTGTAAGGCTTGGTAGAAACTGCCCTGTGCGATGTGCGCAATATCGCCCGCTGTCTGCTGACTGACACCTTTTTCTGCGAGTGCTTGCGATATTTGCTGTTGCGGCAGGGGCGGCACACGAATAAGTTGCACCCGGCTAAGGATGGTTGGCAAGAGTCGCTCAGGATATTCGCTCACGAGGAAAAAGAGCGTTTTTTCGGGCGGCTCTTCGAGGAGTTTAAGCAGTTTGTTGGCACAGGCAATGTTCATCTTTTCAGGTTGCCAGATGATCATCACTTTATAGCCCGAACCAAAGGCTTTGAGCGATAACTTGCGCAGAATTTCGCCGCTTTCTTTTTCGTAGATAACGGCTTGCTTGTTTTCTATCCCCAACTGATTGTTCCAGTCGTCAAGCGAAAAGTAGCGCTTTTGGAGAACCAGTTGTCTGAAACCGTCCATAAAGCCATCGCAAGTGTCGGCCGTATCTGTTTTGACGACAGGAAAGGTGAAATGGAGGTCTGGATGCTGGAGTTTCTCGAACTGCTGACAAGTAGGGCAGATGCCACAAGAGTCTCTGTCGGTCGGATTTTGGCAGTTGAGGTATTGCGCGTAAGCGATGGCGAGTTGGAATTTGCCCACGCCTTGCTTACCCGCAAAGAGTTGTGCGTGAGGCACACGACCTTGCTGAGCGGTGAGAATGAGTTTTCGTTTGACATCTTCCTGTCCTATGATATCGCGAAATCGCATACGATTAACAGACTATTGACAGCCGCTTTTATTCAGCGGCGCGCAAAAATACGGAAAATTTGACGGTTGGCGAAAAAAAAGTGCAAATAATTATTTTGCATTTGTTTCCGATTTGAAACAGGAATATAATATTTGCGGGAACGACATAAGGATATTATTTTTGCGGCAAAAAGTCAAGGATAATGAACAGAGAAGATTTTCCGATACTTGCGGACGATGTTTACGGCAAACGAATGGTCTATTTAGACAATGCCGCCACAACACAGAAACCCTTACAGATGCTCAACGCGATGACTGATGCATACATGCACAGGAATGCCAATATACACAGAGGTGTACATCATTTAAGCCAGGTGGCGACAGAGAGACACGAGCAAGCGCGCAAGAGAGTTGCTGAATATCTGGGCGCAAAGTCTGCAAAAGAGATTATTTTCACGAAAGGCACGACAGACAGTATCAACATATTGGCTTTTTCTTTCGGCGAGGCATACGTAAGGGGAGGTGACGAGATAATAGTGAGCCAGGCAGAACATCATTCGAATATAGTGCCATGGCAGATGTTGTGTGAGAGAAAGGGCGCAAAACTGCGAGTGCTGCCACTTGATGAGGATTTAAGATATGACGTTGACAAATTAGAGGCGTTGATAACGGACAGAACACGTTTGATTTCGGTGGCGCAAGTTAGCAATGTGTCGGGGACTATCCAGCCTATTGAAGAAGTTATCAGTATTGCTCACCGTCACGATATACCGGTTTGCATAGACGGAGCCCAGTCGGCACCGCACCTGATGGTTAATGTGAGAGAGTCGGACTGTGATTTTTTTGCTTGTTCTGCACATAAGATGTACGGTCCGACAGGATTGGGAGTGTTGTACGGAAAAGAAGAGTGGTTGGAAAAATTACCGCCGGCAGAAGGCGGGGGCGAGATGATTGACCACGTAAGATTTGAGAAAACTACTTACAACCAACTGCCGTACAAGTTCGAGGCAGGTACACCGGATTTTATAGGCAGTTGTGCATTTGCGTCAGCATTAGATTATGTTGATTCCATCGGGAGAAAACAAGTGACGGATTACGAAAATTCGCTCACTCAATATATGGAGGAGCAGTTAGCGGAAGTGGGTGGTGTCCGCATTTACAGCAGAGGAACGGAAAAAGCCGGGGCTGTGTCGTTCAACGTCTATTCAGGAGATAGACTTATTCATCCTTTTGACGTTGGGACTCTGCTTGACAGACAGGGAGTAGCCGTAAGGACTGGACATCATTGCGCTGAACCGCTGATTGACTATCTGCAAGTTCCAGGTACGGTTAGAGCGTCTGTCGCTTTGTATAACGACAAAGAGGATGTCGATATATTTATCAAGGCTCTGCGCAAGGCAATAATGATGCTTGGATGATTTTATGGAGCGAGAAGCGTATAATACCGGTCTAAAAAGACATACTATAAAGACTGTTGTAACAGTTTGTCTTTTTTTTATCGGAGTTTCATTTACTTACGGTCAGTACCGAATTGTTTCATATAACGTTGAGAATTTTTTTGACTATCAGCACGACACATTGAAGAACGATTCAGATTTTCTGGCAGAAGGCAAATACAGATGGACATACAAGAGGTTTAGCAATAAGGCGGAGCAGATTGCCCGCGTTATATGTCAGGCGGGTGAATGGGATGTGCCGTTGTTAGTAGGTTTGTGCGAAATAGAGAACGATATGTGTATGAAGCAATTACGAAGATCTATGACGAATTATCCGTATGGGTATATACATAAAGAAAGTCCGGACGAGAGAGGAATAGACGTGGCACTGATGTATGATTCGTTGAGATTTCAGATATTGGATAGGAGTGCTATGAGGGTGGATTTGGGCGAGGACTACACAAGGGACATACTATATGTAAGGGGTTGTACTCGGGAAAAGGATACGTTGCACGTGATGGTATGTCATTTGCCTTCGATGCGTGGTGGCAAACAAGCGTCTGAATGGAAGAGGCAGCGGGCAAAAGAGGTGATACAGAATAAGACTGACAGCATATTGAACCAGAGAACGGATGCTTTGATAATGGTAATGTGGGATATGAATAGTGATGCGAAAAATGATTTACGTGGTCTGAAGAACCTGATGGTCGGAATGGAAACCAATAATACCATAAGAGGAACACACAAATGGAGGGGTGAGTGGTCATATTTGGATCAGTTTTATGTATCTTTGGCTATGTATGCGCGTTGCGATGCGCGAGTTTATTCGGCTGATTTTCTAACTGAAGATGACGACAAATATTTAGGCAAGCGTCCAAAAAGGACGTGGCAGGGTTATAGGTATGACAGCGAGGGTTACAGCGACCATTTGCCAATTATCTTGGATTTCAAGTGATTATTTTTACCGCTTTTTGTGCTGAAAAAGCCGTAAAAAGCAAAAAATATTTGGTACTTACGTAAAAGCACCGTATTTTTGCGCGCTTTTTTGGGTCGTGAACCTGCGGAAAAGCATAGTTATTAACCGGAGCATGCCTCTCGTGAAGAGGTAGCTCACCAAAAAGACCAAAAAAATGGCAACAAAAATTCGTTTGGCTCGTCATGGTCACAAGGACTACGCTTATTACCACATTGTAGTAGCCGACAGCCGTTCGCCACGTGATGGCAAGTTTATTGAACGTATTGGTTCGTACAATCCGAACACTAACCCCGCAACGATTGATCTGAATTTCGACCGTGCGATGTACTGGGTAGGTGTAGGAGCACAACCAACCGACACCGTTCGTCACATTTTGAGTGAAGAAGGCGTGATGCTGATGAAGCACTTGAATGGAGGTGTGGCAAAAGGTGCATTCAACGAGGAAGAGGCACAAAGACGCTTCAACTCATGGAAAGCACAGAAAGATGCCAAGAACGGCAAGATCAGCCAAGAAGAGGCAAACAAGAAGATTGAGGCAGCAAAGAAACTGCACGCTCAAGAAGTAGAGGCAAACAAAGCCAAAGCCGAGGCTATTGCAGCAAAGCGCAAAGCCGAATCGGAGGCATTGGCAGCTGCTGCTCAAGAGGCTGCACAGGAAGCCGCCGAGGCACAAGCCGGGAACGCTGAAGAAACAAAGGCGGAGTAAACGAAGACCTTGTATTGTCAATTCACAAAACTGTCTGACGAAAGCCGGACAGTTTTTTTGTTGGAAAGGAATATTGACAAAAGAGGCAAATCAAAATCTTTTTGCTTGTATGGAGAGAAAACCGTAATTTTGCGCGGTTTTATGCGGTAAACCTGAAATAACAAACGGTAAGAGATTTATACGGCAGGTGGTTTACCTCCGAAATCAGTGATGGGAATTGAGTCTGAACAGTTTTTACGACAAGGGACTTGCCTGCGGGATTAACAGCAGGAATAGAGCATAAAAAAGAGATTGTGATTGTCGATATACTTATATTGATTGCGTTGATGGCGGCCGGATACTTGCTGAGCAAGCGTGATATCCTATCGCCTGCGGTGTTAGTGACAGCGGTTTGGCTGGCAGCATTTGTGTGTTTTTTAGTGCTGCCACACGCGTTGCCTCCTATGGGAACAAAGACGTTGATCGGAGTCGGGCTATGGTCAATAGGAATGGTATTCGGGACACTACTGACGCAATCGTTCAGTTACTCCAAGCGGTCAATGCAAGCGGACGGCAGGATAAGAGAAGTATATTTCTGGGTCAGTATAGCGTGCGTGCCACTGCTAATAATCTTTGTCTGTCAGGCTCTTGGCAGTAATCTGACTGCTTCACCGGCAATGCGCTTGCGTATGGCGGCACTTGGAAAGGGCAAGGTGGATGGTTCGATGTATTCACCTGTTTATTACGTGCTATGGTTAGCAACTTACTTATTGTATCTATACAAAGCCGACAAAAGTAACTGGGGAAGAGCATTGGTGATGGGCGTATTGGTATTGGCATTCGGTATAGCCACGATGTCAAAAACATTAGTTCTCAACTTAGGAGTAATGACTATGGTGGTGCTGTATCACAAGCGGGTGATACGCTTTCGTCATCTGCTGACAGGTGGAGCTTTATTGATAGTGGGTTTACTGACACTTCATGCCGTTCGTCAGACCAAGAATTTAGACGGCGAATATACTGCATTTTTAGTGGAGCAGTATGTACTCAGGAATTTTACCGCCTTTGATACAGTAGAGCCTTGTTCGTCAGCACATTGGGGAGAGAATGTGTTCAGGATTTTCTATGCTGTAACGTATAAGTTGGGAATATGCACGGTTGAACCTATAGAAGTAGTGCTGCCGTGGGTAACAAAACCGGTGGTGACAAATACGTACACATGCCTGTATCCGTTCTTTAAGGATTTCGGTTACGGCGGGATAACTGTTTTTGCACTGATATCAGGATTGCTGATTGGCTGGGTATATAAGCGCAGGGAGCAAAAAGATGAATTTTTTACCATATTATATGCATACTTTTCGACAATGATAATAATGGAATTTGATTCGGAGATATTCTTTACGAATATAGCTGGAATAATCAAGTTTATAATAATATTATCGTTGCCGTTTTTATTCGGCGGATACAAGCAAACAGCGGAATGAGAGAAGTGTTGTTCATAGTAGTGATATACGGTATCGATGAAAGGGATAGTATCGCCTGCCGGAGTTTGCGGAAAATACTTGGAGAAGAGAGATATGAGCAAGATGTGTATGTACACGACAACACGAAGAACAATATTTTTCTTGCAGGAGCATACAACAAGGCATACCGTTATGCGAGAGAGATGGGATATCGACGAATGGTGATAATAGACGATGACACGGAGATAACAAAAGAGTATGTGGCAGAATTGCAAGAGATTGCAGCAAAAAACGAAGAAAAAGTATATGCTCCGAAATTAGCCGACAAGCGGGGAAAAAGACTGTCACCCTTTAAGACACACGGCAGAGTGACTGCATTTAATTCCGGCGTAGTGATACCGATAAAGGTTATAGAAAAGGTGGGAGGGTTTAGTGAGAATTATCCGTTGGACTATTCGGACTATTGGTTTTTCTTACAGTTGCACAGACAAGGGATTGAGGTAAGCGAGATGCGGTCGGAACTGCTGCATGAACTTAGCATAAACGATTATAAAGGCGTGACCAGGGAGCGGTATTTGTCGTTACTGAAAGCAGAAAATCGGTTTGCGAAAGAGGAGGGAGGCATATATCCGCTATTATACAGAATGAAGTTGTTATGTCGTGCCGTCAAATGGACGATAACAGGTCACAGATACACAAAAGAGACGTGGAGGGCGGCAATATGAATTCAGTGTGTATGGCGACATATAACGGTGAAAAATATGTGGAGGAACAGATACGCTCCATATTGTCGCAGATAAGAGAGGATGATGAACTGATTGTTTCGGATGACGGTTCAACGGATATGACACTGAAAACAATTGATGAAATCAAGGATAACCGCATACGTGTGGTGCATAACGGAACACACTATTTCAGAGACAACTACGAGAAGGCTTTGAGGGCAGCCAAAGGAGAGATAATCTTCCTGAGCGACCAAGACGATGTATGGACGGACGGCAAGTACGAGAGGTGCTTAAAGGAATTGGAAACGGTTGATTTGGTATGTACCAACAGTCAATTGACAGATGAAAACCTGAGAGTTTATTGTCCGGATTTTTTCTCTGTATACAAATCGGGCAAGGGGATAATAAAAAACTCTATAAACAACACTTATTACGGAGCGTGCATGGCGTTCAGGCGGAAAGTGCTGGAGGCGGCATTACCATTCCCCAAGACACATGAGATAGGGCATGACATATGGTTGGGGTTGGTTGCGGAAGTGATTGGGACTGTACGTTTTATAGACACGCCATACTTGCTCTACAGGCGGCATGGAAAGAACGTGACATCGGTAGATAATATATGGCATCGTAGCCGGAGACCGTTGTGGAAAAAAATTTGGAGCAGGTTTGTAGTGCTTTACAACATAGGCAATTATTATATCCGACATGGAAAAAACAAATAAAAAAGAGAACAGGAAAGTGAGTATTGTAACACCGGTATATAACGGTGAGCAATACTTATCGGAAACAATTGAGAGTGTATTGGCGCAGACGTACACCGATTGGGAAATGCTGATTATCAACGACGGCAGCAATGACAAGAGCATGGATATAGCCCAGTCTTACGCCGACAAAGATGAGCGAATCAAGGTTTACAGTCAGTCGAACGCGGGCAGTGCTGCCGCCCGCAATAACGGAATCAGACGCGCAGAAGGCAGGTATATAGCCTTGCTGGATGCGGATGACTTATGGGAACCGTTATTCTTAAAGCGTCAATTGCAACTGATGGAAGAGAAACACTGTCAGTTGGTGTATGGCGCACACAAACGCATCAACGGTAAAGGAGAAGAGATACTGCAACCGTTCATACCACCCAAGCAGTTATATTACAAAGACCTGCTAAAGACTTGCTCTATCTCTTGTCTGACAGGACTATATGACACATACCCTTACGGCAAGGTCTATTTGCATGAGGAGTTCAGGAGTCTGAGGGACGACTATGTTTATTGGCTGACCATACTGAGAAAGACCGGTGTGGCATATGGCAATCAGGGAATAGTCGGTTCGTACAGGATACACGTCAGTTCGCTGACAGCAAACAAACTGAAGATGGTCAAACCACAGTACAGAGTATATAGAGAGGTGGAGAAATTAGGGGTGCTCAAATCTTGTTACTACCTGATTAACTGGGCTATACACGGAGTATTCAAGTATTGGAAATAAACAAAGAGTGAAGAGGCTGAAGACACTGTTTTTAGTACCTCCTGTGGTGGAGGGATTGCATCCTGCGGAACGCAGTTCGGGGTGTACGAGAGTGGTATATCCGACTCCGAACATATATGAACTGCAGTTGGCAGCCTGTGTGAGAGAAGCGGGATATGAGGTGAGGTATAAAGATTGTGTCAATCACCCTATATCGGAAGATTTGCTAATGCAGGAGACAGGAAAGGCAGATGTGGTGCTGATGTGGACGGTCAATCTGTCGGTTGCCAACGATATACGTATCGGGAAACTTATCCACAAACGTTTCCCTGAAAAATGGGTGGTGATGTCAGGTCCCGGAGCGGGCTGGTTCTACAAGGACTGCCTGACAGACGAGCGTACGATAGTGGTTCACGGCGAGCCGGAAATGACTGTAAAAGAGTGGTTGTCTTGTATTGCGGAAAACAAGGAATGGAGAGGAACAGCAGGTATTTCTTACTTACGAGATGGTGAAATCAAGAGAAACGGGATGAGAACACTGATGAAGGATTTGGACTCATTGCCTTTACCGGCGCGCGATTTAACGGCAGATACCGACTATAGGAATCCTAAACTGAAGGTCAGTCCATATACAACGATGGTGACATCGAGGAACTGTCCGTTCCACTGTATATATTGTGTTCCGAGTTCCCTTACATTTGCACGGGAGATAGAGAACCGTCACTATACAGGCAAGAAACCGCCGGTTTCCTTCAGGTCGGAAGAGAAAGTAAAAGAGGAGATAGAATGGCTTAAAGAGCATGGTTACAGGGCTATCGGCTTTATGGATGACAATTTCATTTGGAATGAAAAACGCACAAGAGCCATCTGCAAAGCATTGAAAGACAATAATATGGTTTGGAGTTGTCAGGCGAGGGCGGACGCAATAACCGAGGAAACAGCAAAGATGTTGGGCGAGTCGGGGTGCAGAGCTGTTGATTTGGGAGTGGAGTCGTTTAACGATGACATACTGAAATATATACACAAAGGCATAACGTCAGATCAGATATATGAGGCAATATGCCGGCTGAAAAAAAACAATGTACCGGTCAAGTTGAACATACTGATAGGAACAAGTCCGTTGGAAACACCTGCAACGATACGCGATACAATAAGAAAAGCCAAAAGACTGAAGGCTGACCAACTGATGATCAATATAGTATCGCCATTCCCCGGTACGGAATTTTACACAATGGCAAAGGAGAACGGGTGGATAATAGGCAATCAGTATAAGCCCACAGACGTACAAAAAGAGTCTATACTGAACTATCCGCATCTGTCGGCAAAGAAGATGGAGAGTTTGCTGTTTTGGGGCAATTTGAGTTACTACTTGTCTCCGAGGTTCGTAGTAACACAGATGAGTAAATTTCGTTCTTGGAAAGATTTCATACACGCGCTGAAAGCACTGAAAATAAAGTTGTTCGGATAATAATGGTTTCATACGTAGTCATATCGTGGCAAGGGTTAGAGATGGTGAAACGCATAGTGCCTTTGCTGGTCAAGTCCAAAGACAGGCAGATTATTGTTGTGGATAACGGTTCGACTGACGGTACTGATGCCTATTTAAAAGGATGGGAAAATGAGGTGACGACAGTTACTCTGGACAGGAATTACGGAGTTGCATACGCCCGCAACAGGGGGATAGAAAAAGCAACGGGCGAGTGGGTGTGCATATTGGATAATGACATTTGTTTTGAGGAAGCAGCTATCAATGAGATGGTTGCATATATGAAAAGTCACACAGACGTGGGATTAGCCGGGTGCAGGCTATTGTATCCGGACGGCGTTGTACAAGACAGCTGCAAACTCTATCCGGGAGTGGTACAAAAGATCAAGAACCTGCTGTGCAGGGGGCGTGTAAGGTACTCGTATCCCGAAAAAATGGACAGTGTATTTGAACCTGTTTATGTGATAGGGGCATGCCAACTGATAAGAAAGAGTGTGATAGACGAAGCGGGACTGCTGGACGAAAACATATTCTACGGTTCGGAAGACTGCGACTATTGTTTGAGAGTGAAAGCAGAAGGATGGAAGGTGGTTTATCTGCCCACTATGTCAATGGTGCATGACTGCCAGCGCAAGACCAACGCTCACCCGTTAAGCAGATTGGGATGGAAGCATATAAAGGGATTGATGTATTTATACAGGAAACACCGCCGCTATATAGATTGAGATATGCTGAATGTTTCGATTACTCTATCTATGCCCGACTGGGGGAAGATGCAACTGATGGCGGAAAAACTGTTGCAAGCCGAAGAGGTGAAGAATATTTACTTGATAGACAATTCAGATACTGAAACAGATAAAGTTGTCATAAAAAGTCTGTTTTCATCGAAGAAAATCCATTATCTTTGGGAGCGTGATTTAGGCTGGGGGGCATCTCACAATATCGCATTGCGGGAGAGCGTATGGCAAAGGACGAGATATCACATTGTGATGGATACAGATATCGATGCAAAGGCGGAAGATATAGACAAGTTGCACTATTTTATGGATAAAAATCCACAAGTGGGTCTGGTTATGCCAAGGATGGTGGACGGAAATGGTCGAGAGGTGTATGAAAGCAAACTTTTACCCACACCATTGGAGATATTTTTGCCTGTTTTCATCAGCAAAAAACGGCAAAACAGGAATGAGTTGAGGCAGACGGGATACAAGGAGATTATGAATGTACCTAACTTGAGCGGGAAATTCATGTTTCTGCGTACAGACGCAGCATTAAAAGCCCGTCTGTTTGACGAAAGGTACACCAAGTATGCCGGACCTACAGATTTAACAAGAACCATACACCGACAATACCTGACATTGTATGTGCCGGACATAACAGTTGCAGATAAAAGCGGCGGGGATTCTGCAAAAAAGAAGAGAACGGAATATGCAATAAATATGACAAGATATTTCAACAAATGGGGGTGGTTGTTTGACAGAGAGCGAAACGAAATGAACCTGTTAACGTTAGAGTTATGCGGAGAGAAAAGATAAAAAGCGTCACTATACTTTCGATTGAGTCGAGTTGCGATGACACATCAGCGGCAGTTATCCGTGACGGTAAACTGATGAGCAACGTGATTGCGTCACAGAAGATACATGAAGAATATGGCGGTGTGGTACCGGAATTAGCATCCCGCGCACACCAGCAGAACATCTTGCCGGTTGTTGATACGGCATTGAAAAGGGCAGGAGTAGAGAGAACAGAATTGAGCGCTATAGCTTTCACTCGCGGTCCGGGATTGTTAGGTTCGCTGTTGGTTGGAACGTCTTTTGCGAAAGGACTGGCAATTGCGTTAGACATACCTTTGGTGGAAGTCAATCACTTGCAAGGACATATAATGGCGCATTTTTTGGAGCCAAGTGAGGAGTATTTGGAAACGACACCGTCGCTCAAAGGCATAGAAATACACCATCCCAACTATCCGTTTTTGTGTTTATTGGTAAGCGGAGGAAACAGTCAGATAGTGAAAGTGGAGGCATATGACAAGATGACTATTCTGGGCCAGACGATAGATGACGCCGCCGGTGAGGCTTTTGACAAATGCGCGAAGGTGTTAGGTCTGCCCTACCCCGGAGGTCCATGGATAGACAGACTTTCCAAAGAAGGAGATGCTAAAAAATACCCGCTTGCCAAACCTAATATAGCGGGATATGACTATTCGTTTTCGGGATTGAAGACATCATTTCTGTACACTATAAGAGATATGATGAGAGCAGAAGGCGTGTCAACGGTTGCGGAGTTGAAAGAGAAAGTGCCGAATTTGACTGAGGACTTATGCGCATCTCTCCAGCAGACAATAATTGACATACTGCTCAGTAAGTTGAAGAAAGCGGCTAAAGAAGAGAGAATAACGGAGGTGGCTATAGCCGGAGGAGTGAGTGCGAACAGCGGATTGAGAGAGGCATTGACTGATTACGGGCGCAGGTACAAGTGGAAAGTGTATATACCGCCTTTTTCGTTCACTACAGACAATGCGGCTATGATAGGCCAGGCGGGGTATTACAAGTATTTTGATGGGGACTTTTGCGCTATAGACGCTGTTCCATACGCGAAGACGCGCATATAACAATCCTCTGATTATTTTCTGTTTACTCTTTGACTGCGATACGCGGTTCTTACTGAATCAGGGCGCGATATATACCTCCCGGCAGGGACTTGGCGAGGTTTTTCATTTCCAACATCATCAGAGCGGAAGACACATCAGGATAAGGCAAACGCGTTTCCTGGACTACGTAGTTGATTTGCATACCGTCTTCTTGTTCGCGCAATTTGGCGAGGACTATCTGTTCGTTGCCTGTCAGTTCTATCCGCATAGGTATTTCCGCTTGGACGGCAGGAGGGTTAAGAGTGTCCCACATCATCAGCCGCAGGAAGTCGTCAGCCCCTTCTATCAGTGCCGCTTTCTGGTCACGAATGAGCCGGTTGCAGCCACGCGATGTTTCGTCTTGTGCGCGTCCCGGGAATGCAAAGAGAGAACGGTTGTAGTCGTTAGCCATACCGGCAGTAATGAGCGAGCCGCCTTTTTCCTTTGATTCAACAATCACCACGGCTTCAGATATGCCTGCAATGATGCGGTCACGTGCGACAAAATTGTATCTTTCGGGGTCGGTACGTGACATATATTCGGTCAGAATACCACCTTCTTTCAGCGAGGCGACCGCTATGTTACGGTGGACTGCCGGGTAGATGCGGTCCAACCCGTGACCTGCAATGATGACAGTAGGTATGCCGGCTTCCAGAGCAGCCTTATGAGCAGCAATATCAATGCCATACGCCAGACCGCTGACAATGGTAAGGTCAGGACACCGTTGCGCGAGCTCCAAGACGAACTGCCGTGTGATTTCACGTCCCCGGTCGGTACAAGTGCGGGTGCCGACAACAGAGACCCATTTACCTTTGTTAGCACGTATATTACCCTTACCAAAGAGCAGCAACGGGGCATCCGGACATTCTTTGAGACGCTGCGGGTAGTCCGCATCGTCTTCTGTCCAAACAGAGATATTATGTCTGGCGATAAACTCCTCCTCTTCATCGGCTCTCCGCAGGGCGGCAGACATATCCTGTTCGTTGATATGCTTCCATGTCTCGACAGCAGTTCCATACATTTCTTTCAGCTGCCGCAAATGTCGTGGGCGGTTGCTGAATAGATGGGCAAGGGCTAAGACATAACGTCTTTCTTGAGAATTTTCCATAATGCCAAAACAGAGATTATACCAAAAATAACGCCAAGAGAATCAGCCAACCAATCGAACCATTCGCCTGTGCGGGGATAGAAAAAATACTCTTGCAAGATCTCGATTATTCCCCCATAAAGAGTACCTGTCAGGAAAATGACAAAAATGATTTTGCGACTTATCTTGGCAGTACGGCGTGTATCAAAGAGGATGACTGACGAAAGAGTGAAGAACATTAGGAAATGGACAAGTTTGTCCCATCCGAAGAAATGCGGCAGAGACAAACTGACTTGACGCAGCAGTGAGAGGTAGGCGATGATCGCGGCTACCAAGAATGACGGAACGAAATGAATCAGATTTTTCAAAGTCAAATGGGACGGGTTTACAGAGTATTGCTATTGCCAGTCAGAGTGTTCCACATTCAGTTACAGTTTCTCGCCAAAACACAGGTCACCGGCATCGCCTAATCCGGGAACGATATATTTTTTATCGTTGAGCACCGGGTCAATGGCAGCGCACCAAAGTGTTGTTTCAGCGGGGATATTCCGGTCAAGAAAATCAATGGCTTGCTGAGTACCTATAACGCAAGCCAGATGGGTTGTTTGAGGCTGTCCGCGACTGAGTAATGCTTTGTAAGCCACTTCCATAGACATACCTGTAGCAAGCATGGGGTCAACCAAAAGGAGCGTTTTGTTGTCGAGACGGGGTGCTGCGAGATATTCGCTGACTATTTCAAGTTGTTCTTCTCCTTTTGAGTTATGTGTGACACGACGGAAGGCACTAAGGAAGGCGTTTTCGGCGTGGTCAAACATATTGAGGAAACCTTGATGGAAAGGCAGTCCCGCACGAAGGATGGTGGCTAATACTACGGGTGTAGCAATGTCGTGAACAAGGGCTTGGTCTAAAGGGGTCTGTACAGTTTCTTCTTTGAATTTCAAATGCCTGCTTATTTCAAACGCCATAAGTTCGCCTATCCGCTCAATGTTACGGCGGAAGCGCAAACTGTCGCGCTGGATATTGACACTGCGAATCTCTTTGAGATAGACGCTGAACAGGGAAGGCTGAGCGGAAAGATTGACTACTTTCATAGGAGGAATTTGATTATTGAGTAATAAAATCCGGAAGTCTGTTTTTATTGACAGCGCGCAAAGGTAGAAAAATATTTGCAGTTGAAAAAACAAAAGGTTATCTTTGCGCGTTTTTACGTTTCGTTTTTATGTCAGAAAAAAAGACAAATCATTTTGCCCACCGCATATCGAAGGAACTTATTAACGGAATGCCGTTAGCAGGTTTTGAGGGGGATGTCATCATAGTGGATATGCAAGAAAAAGCATCCGAGGCTGTCAATTATCTGAAAAAGCAGAAACTGATAGGCGTGGATACAGAGTCCCGGCCGTCATTCAAGCGCGGTGTGCATTATCCGACGGCACTTGTTCAGATTGCCACAGAAGAGCGTTGTTATCTGTTCCGGCTGTCGAAGATAGGTATGCCACAGAAGCTGGCAGACATTTTTTCCAATCAAAACATCTGCAAGGTAGGTCTCGCCTTTAAGGACGACATCAACGGGTTGAGGCGGCTAAGGAATTTTACGCCGATGAACTGTGTTGACATACAGAAGATAGCAGGTCAATACGGGATTTTGGATCTTGGGCTGCAAAAGATTTTTGCCATTTGTTTTGGCAAGAAGATATCAAAGAAGGAACAACTGACCAACTGGGAAAACAGTGTTCTGACACCTGAACAGGCTCGCTATGCATCGACAGATGCGTGGGCGACTCTACTCATTTACAAGGAGTTGACAGCAACAGAGCCTCTGTCTGCGAAAGAAGCTGCCGAACTTCGTTCAGACGACTTGCAGAAGCAGCAACAGCATCAGCATGATGTACTGGCTGCCCGTGCAGAAGAGAATAAAAACCAAACGGACAGATGATTACCATAGTTTTACGCAAAAAGAAAGAGGAGTCGTTACTCCGTTTTCATCATTGGGTTTTTTCCGGTGCGATTGAAAAAATCGTATTGGACAAAGATTATCCATACGACCTTCCACAGGAAGGCGAGACGGTCAGAGTAACAGACTGCAACGGAAAAATTCTTGGTGCAGGTCATTATCAGATTGGGTCGATAGCGGTACGGATGTTAGTCTTTGGAACGGATGTTTTGCCAGAGGATTTATTTAAGACACGCATACGGATGGCATATAAGATACGCAAAAGCATGGGGTTGGTCAGAGAGGACAATAACACTTACAGGCTGATACACGGAGAGGGGGATTTCTTGCCGGGTTTAGTGGTTGACATATACGACAGGACGGCGGTTGTGCAGGCTCATTCCGTAGGTATGCACCGTCATAGGATGGAGATAGCGCAGGCACTGACAAAAGAAGTGAAAGAAATAGAGAATGTGTATTACAAGTCATCGGACACATTGCCTTTCAAGGCTTCGATTGATGGTGACAAACGGGGGTATCTGATTGGTGGCAACAACGGTGAGGAGATGTGGGCGAAAGAGAACGGACTGCTATTCAGAATAGACTGGCTTCAGGGTCAGAAGACCGGCTTTTTCATTGACCAGAGGGACAACAGGCGTTTAGTGGAACAATATGCGAGAGGCAGAGATGTTCTTAATATGTTTTGCTACACGGGAGGATTTTCCGTATATGCATTGCGCGGTGGCGCGAGAACTGTTCATTCGGTTGACGCAAGCGAAAAAGCTGTAGCGATGGTTGATGCCAACGTAAGTAAGAACTTTGGAGATACGGATGTTCATCAGTCTTTTGCGCAAGATGCATTTGACTTTATGTCAGATATAAAAGACCGTTATGACCTGATAGTACTGGACCCTCCCGCATTTGCCAAGCACAGGGACGCGACATCCCATGCGTTAAAGGGTTACAGACGTCTGAATGCCAAGGCGATAGAGCAGATTAGGAGCGGCGGACTGTTGTTTACCTTTTCGTGTTCGCAGGCAGTGGACAAAGAACAGTTCAGGTTAGCCGTTTTTTCGGCAGCGGCGGAGGTCGGACGAAAAGTAAGAATAGTGAGTCAACTGCATCAACCTGCTGACCATCCTATCAATATATATCATCCCGAAAGCGAATACCTGAAAGGATTAGTACTACACGTAGAATAAAGCAGGTCAAACAAATGAGTTCGAGCTATATAGACATTACAGGAGCACGTGTTCACAATCTGAAGAACATTGATGTGCGTATTCCCCGCAACAGTCTGACAGTGATAACGGGTTTGAGCGGCAGCGGCAAATCATCGCTGGCTTTTGATACCATTTTTGCAGAGGGCCAGCGGCGATATATGGAGACTTTCTCTTCATACGCACGCGGTTACATAGGCACTATGCAACGTCCTGATGTAGATAAGATTACGGGGTTAAGCCCTGTTATTTCGATAGATCAGAAGACGACATCGCGCAATCCGCGCTCGACGGTTGGAACGGTGACAGAGGTGTATGATTATCTGCGTCTGCTGTTTGCGAGGGCGGGTGAGGCATATTCGTGGGCTACGGGCGAAAAGATGGTACAGTTTACCAACGATCAGATATTGAGTCTTATACAGAGTCAGTATGCGGAGCAAAAGGTACTGATTCTTGCGCCATTGGTGAATAACCGAAAGGGACACTATCAGGAATTGTTTGATTCGGTAAGGCGCAAAGGTTTTTTGCAGGTTCGAGTGGATGGGGAGTTGCAGGAGTTGGTAGCGGGAATGAAAGTGAACAGATACAGCAATCACACGATAGAGGTGGTTGTTGACAAACTTAAGTTGTCGTCAGCGGACAGTAGCGATGAAAATGACATCAAACGGCTGCGTCAGTCAATAGAAAAGGCGATGGATATGGGTTCGGGAGTGATGATGATAAGTCCGCTGACAGACGAAAAACCGAAATATTATTCCCGGCATCTGATGTGTCCGACAACGGGAATGAGCTATCCTGACCCGGCACCACACACTTTTTCATTTAACACTCCTCACGGCTGGTGTCCGTGCTGCAAAGGTTTGGGAACGGTAAGGACTGATAACGGCGACCGGGCGTCACAACTTGACGAGATTATCCATTCGGACGACTGGTACAGGAGACTGATGGAATATACGGCATCAGAGGAAGAAGAGGGAAGAGACGAGGGAATGACGGTCGAGTGTCCCGAATGTAAAGGCCAGCGGCTGAACAAGGAGGCGTTAAGTTACCGAATAGCGGGCAAAAACATAGCGGAGGTGAGCAGGATGGATATAGACGAACTGCTTGTTTTCATCCGACAAATCCAGAAAAGGGATTCTGAAATTTTGTCCGGCAAACAGCGCAGGATAGCAGAGCCTATATTGAAAGAGATTGCCACCCGGTTGCATTTTATGCTGAGCGTAGGCTTGAACTATCTGTCGCTGTCGCGGCCGTCAGACAGTCTGAGTGGCGGTGAGAGTCAGAGAATAAGGCTTGCAACGCAGATTGGTTCGCGATTGGTGAATGTTCTGTACATATTAGACGAGCCGAGCATAGGTCTTCATCAGAGGGATAACCAACTGCTCATACATTCGCTTAAGCAACTGAGGGATATGGGCAATTCGGTGATAGTGGTGGAGCATGACGAGCAGATAATGCGTGAGGCGGACTATATAGTGGATATAGGTCCAAAGGCAGGACGGTTGGGGGGAAGTATTGTTTTTGAGGGAACCCCTGCGGAACTGTTAAAAACAGACACACTGACAGCGCGTTACCTGAAGGGGGAGTTGCAGGCAGTGGATGTGACACAAAGGAATACCGAGACCCCGACAGAATGGCTGACGGTATATGGTTGTAGCGGCAATAACCTGAAAAACATTGATGTGGCGTTCCCGTTAGGCAGAATGATATGTGTGACCGGCGTGAGCGGCAGCGGCAAGTCATCGCTTATCACACGGACATTGCAACCTATATTAAGCCAGCATTTTTACAGGTCATTGACCCCTCCGTTGCCATACAGGAAAGTGACGGGTCTGGAGTTGATTGACAAGGTTATCTCTGTTGACCAGTCGCCGATAGGCAGAACACCTCGTTCCAATCCTGCGACATACACGAATGTCTTTAGTGATATCCGCACGCTTTTTGCCGAGTTACCTGAGACGAAAATGCGCGGTTGGAAAGCGGGCAGGTTCTCTTTCAACTCCAAGGGCGGCAGGTGTGAGGAGTGTGCGGGGAACGGATACAAGACCATAAGGATGCATTTTCTGCCTGACGTGTATGTGCCTTGCGAAGTGTGCGGCGGACAGAGATACAACAAGGAAACGTTAGAAGTGAGGTTCAAAGGGAAGACCATATCCGAGGTATTGGACATGACGGTCAACCAAGCAGTGGAGTTTTTTGACAGCCAGCCGCATATATTGCGCAAAATAAAGACCATACAGGATGTGGGGTTGGGATATATCAAGTTAGGTCAGTCAAGTACGACATTGAGCGGTGGTGAGAGTCAGCGGGTGAAATTAGCGACAGAACTGGCCCGTCCTTCAACAGGCAAGACTTTTTACATCTTTGACGAGCCGACCACGGGTTTACATTTTGAAGACGTGCGTATATTGCTTGGTGTGCTGCGCCAGTTGGTAAACAAGGGCAACACGGTGCTTATTATAGAGCACAATCCGGACGTTATCAATGCATCGGACTACATTATTGATTTAGGAAAGGAAGGCGGCAAGAAAGGCGGGCAGTTGGTAGCGGCAGGAACACAAGCAGATATAAAGAAATGCAAACAGAGTTTGACGGGGAGATTTCTGTAGCACACTATCGTTTCCTGCGAAAAAATGAACTGAATGTATTTATGACACTTGTAAAATGCAACCAACCGGTAAATGATGACACAGACAGAGCAAAAGAGAGCGGCAAAGGCTTTTGCGGAAAGATGGAAAGGCAAAGGCTACGAGAAAGGCGAGAGCCAGATTTTCTGGGTCGAACTCCTGACACAAGTCTTCGGTGTCGGCTCGCCATCGGAGTACCTCTCCTTCGAGCAGCAGGTCCGGCTGGACCACACCTCTTTCATTGACGCGTACATCCCCCGCACGCACGTGATGATTGAGCAGAAGAGCATTGAGAAAGACCTCGGCGCGCCCGTCCGCCAGTCCGACGGTTCGCTGCTCAACCCCTTCCAGCAGGCGAAACGCTATGCAGCCGAACTGCCTTACAGCCAGCGTCCACGGTGGATTGTGACCTGCAACTTCCGCGAGTTCCGCGTCTATGACATGGAGCAGCCCAACGCCGAGCCGCAAGTCATCCTTCTCGAAAACCTTGAGAAGGAATGGTACCGCTTGCAGTTCCTTGTGGATGAGGGCAACGACCATCTGCGCCGCGAGACGGAGGTCTCGGTCAAGGCGGGCAAACTGGTCGGGATGATTTACGACAAGTTGCTGGAGCAGTATGGGAGCGCAGGCGGCCCGCCTGCTGACGATATGCACGCGAGCCGCGTGCGCTCCGACATCCTCCGCTCCCTCAACATCCTCTGTGTCCGCCTCGTGTTCTGCCTTTACGCCGAAGACGCGGGACTCTTCCCGTCCAAAACAGCCTTCCATGACTATCTCGCGCAGTTCCCTGCCAAACATATCCGTCTTGCCCTCATCCGCTTGTTCGAGGTTCTGGACACGCCATTGAACGAGCGCGACCCGTACATAGAGGACGACCTCGCCTCATTCCCCTACGTCAACGGCGGTCTGTTCGGAAACAGGGACGCGGACGGCTCGTCCGCGAAAAATCAAACCGCAGACGAGCCGTCTGCGTCCCCGAT
>JAIKXR010000164.1 GCA_024683975.1 Paludibacteraceae bacterium | reverse complement strand
CACGAGTGGACGGACTCAATCCCGAGGTGGATATGACGATTGGTTTCAGCCGCTGGGGACTGACTGTGATGTTCATGCACATGTACTATTTCGACAACTATATGACGGGCAAAGACGCGGGCAAGCCTTCACGCTACTTCGACTTTGACAACCACCCGCAGGGCGATGGCGGTATCACGCAGGAATGGCGCGTGAAGTACCGCGTAAGCGATGCACTGCCGCTCAGCATTCTATGGTGTACACGCACATGGGGACGCGACGGATATATGGAAACTCAGTACAATAAATTGGGGGTTCCAGTGAGTCAGGAGTTGAAACGCGCCTATTCATCGTACTTGGAACTGGGGTACGATATCAATCTGCCTAAATCGCTATGCCTTGAAGCCCGTGTGGGCATGACCCCGTGGAAGAGCATGTACACGAACTACTTAGGCGATTTTGCAGTTTGCAACGTGAGCGCGAAACTGAACTGGCACAAAGATTTGTCGGACAGATGTATGATGACGGCGTTCGCCAATCTGATGATTAACCCTTACGATATGGCGACTGGCTTCAACATCAACACGCCTCACAATTCGTTCCTGTGGAACATCGGCTGCGGGTTCTATCTGAAGTGATTTTCTGTTTATTGATAAAAAAATACGATTTTTCTTGCAGGACTAAAACCGTTGCCGTACTTTTGCGGTCGCTTTCGTGAAGAAAGTGTGTTGCAGGTACGGCAACCTAACGGGGTACTAGCTCATCTGGTAGAGCGCAACAATGGCATTGTTGAGGTGAGGAGTTCGAGTCTCCTGTGCTCCACAAAGGGTCAGCCGTAGGTAATACGGCTGATTTTTTTGCTTTACGAAAAATGGTTAGTTATCGACGAATAGAAAAGATATTATTAGGTGTATGGGATATTTACGGACTTGAAGAAGAATCTGAACAATCATAGCGGCTTATCGGAAAAGAACCGCAAGCGGGTTCATCAATGTTTTTTTCTTGGCATTGGAAGGCAATCTGCAAATCAAAAGGGCAGCAGCGAGCCGAAACCTACTGCTGCCCTTCATTGATTAGCATCATACTTCACAGTCCTATTCCTCACAGGTTGCCCCTCGGCAGAGCCTGCTACGCTTCAAACTGCGGGACAAAAGATTCCCAATTTTGTTGACTTTTTATCTTTATTGATAATATTTGGCGTAGTAATATCTTTTAAGTCAGTAGATAGTATGTATCTTTGATTATCACCTATCCAAACAAATTGGAAGTTTGAATTGTTAGAAAGAATACGAACACCATCGCAGCCGTTGCAAGGATTATTAGTTTTCTCATTGAATTCAATTATCAATGTTCAGGGACAAACTCGTATCGATTGTTACCAAATAAACGGTATTACTTTATAGCGAACGCGTTGTTTGTATTCTGTGTAGCCTTTCAGCTCACGTTCAAGCACTTGCTCCTCGTTGCGGATGCGGAGGGCGATGATAGGAATATAGAGCAGCATAATGGCAAACGACCATGGCGAGGCGAGCACCAAGGGCATAGAGAGGAACAGAATCAGCGTTGCTGCGTACATCGGATGGCGAACAATGCCATACAAACCGGTGCTGACGACCTGTTGGTTTTCCTGTACCTCGACCGTCCGTGACAGCCACACATTCTCGCGCATCACTTCAGCGTACATAGCGTATGCAGCAAGGAAAACAGCCGTTGCGATATACACAGCCCAATCGGGTAACAGATACCAACCGAAACGGCGGTTCAGTCCTGCTACAACAAATACGGCGATGAACATCAATCCGCTCAAAGCGACCACCCGTTTCTGTTCTTGCTGCTGTTCTTTGGCATCAAGGCGTTTGCGCAGCAGCTCCGGCTGACGAATCATCAACACAATACCGGCAATAAACATCGGCACAAACAATACTCCGATAAACAGCCATGCCTGCCAGAAATCAAATGTCCCGGCAGGAAGGAACAACAACAGTCCGATGAGAAGCAATCCCAAAGCGAACTTCGTCAGTGCTTGAAAAAACAGTTTACAGGTCATAACTCTGTTTCCTTAACAAAATAACCATGCGTAGATACCTGCGCCGATAAGACACGGAATCAAGCCGATCAACATTCCCCAGCAGGACTGGACGAAATGGTATCTCTTCTGATGGTAAGCCTTGTCCATGTGTTCCGTGCCGGGCAGACGAACGGACTTCATGTTCGCGAACAGCACCCAGTCAAGGAAGAAACAGTCGTACCAATCAATAAACAGCCATATTCCGTAGCCAACGCACAATGCCGACAAAAAGTCATATGCGCCAGCCAACCACACCACCAAAAGCAATAATGCCAATGCAATAAGTAGCGCCATGCCTTTCTTGAGCAGCACGGCAGGCGTGAAGAACTTCGATGGGATGCGTTCGTGCGTCTTGAAGAACTCTTCTTGTATGTCCTCCGGATAATCGGCTATCCACCACACAGGATTCTTCACCAGCGGGATGAGTATCATCGCCGTGAACAGTGCCGTCAGCACAAGGGCTTCGATTACAATAATCGTCCAATTCATATCATCCAAAATCTGCGAATATACGGTTTATCTCACCACTTTAGTGAATACCGGTGCTTGGCAGTCAGCGACTAATACATATACTTGCACCTCGTGCGTGGGCATTTCCGGTGCGCCTTCACGCGGGAGGTCTTCCGCCACAAACAGATACTCCGTCCCGTCATAACCGGCACGCGAAGCAACCGTCACAGCTTTGGCATGAAGCATGGGATAGCCGTTCACAGCGACATCAAAGACAGCGGCCTCTTCCTCGCTTACAGGATGTTGTGCGGTGAAATCTGCCAGCGGTTTCAATTCGCCTTCAAGGAAGCCACCGGCAATCAAGAACCGCTCCACCTCCTGCGGCACAACTTGCAAACGTGCGGCACGCACACCATAACCTGGACGGATGTCTGCATTGGGCTGGACATTTGCCAAATCGTTCATACTTGACTCCAAGCCACCACTACCGAACGTGCAGAACGGAACAACGGTCTTGCCGCTCAGGTCGGTCTGCGTCAGGAACGCAGCCACAGGAGGCGCGTATGTGCCGAACCACACGGGATAACCGAGGAAGATGACATCGTACTGAGCCAAATCAACCGTCAGAGGTTGGATGTCAGGTAACACTTCCAACTCGCACTCTTTCATGCAGCGTTCAATCGTTGTCTGGAAATCGCTGTTGTAAGGTTCAACCGCTTCAATCGCCGCGATGTCCGCACAAAGCCGGTTGGCAATCTCATCTGCCACCACTTTGGTGTTCGCAGTCTGCGAGTAATACAACACCAGCATCTTAGGTGCATCTTTCTTCTGTCCGCACGCCGCGAACATCGTCGCAGCCAGTGCAAGGGTCAATAACTTTTTCATTTCTATTTCCAATTAAAATTTTCTTTTCCTGCGGCCAGTTCGAAATGGCATTTGGCAATGCCGAGGTCGATGTGGGTATAGCCGATGAAGGAAAACTTTGTTTTCGCTTCTACGCGATTGTCCGAGTGCAAGAAAAGCTCAAACTTCTGCTGATTGACGGCAGTCGGAGCCAGGAGTGCCGCTTCGATGCCGCGCACAAACCATTCAGAGAAAGGCTTGCCGGATTTATTGACCGCCACATCGTTGATTGTCTTTTTCTGCGGATGCTGCACGCCTTGCGTGACTCCGTAACCGAGTGCAATCACACCTTTCAGTTCTTCGCCTTGCGCCACCGAATAAGCGGTTTTGACTTTTTTGAACGTCAACCCTACCCAACAGGAATTAAGCCCGAGCGTCTGCGCCAATAATACCACTTTTTCACCATAGTAGCCGGTTAACTCGTCGCCTTCAGAACCTTTCGGTGCGACCAAAGCGATGTAGTTACTTACGCCTTCGAACTTGCCGTATTTAGGCAGGTCTATACCATTCCCGAAGGCAATCGGTTCGTCGGTTATCAACTGTAGGTGCAAGCCGCCCATACGGTTACATTTATCAATGCATGCTTGTAATGTCTTGACTTTCTCTGCCTTGATGGGCTCGTCAATGTACTTCCGCACACTATGGCGCGCTTGTATAGCTTCTAATTCGGTCATAGTATCCGTTTCCGTTTGCCTACAACTTCCCAACCAATTCCACAATCTTCTGCTTCGTGGCTTCGGTTTTTTGTTCATCGATCTTGGCGGTGACATGACCCATGTTCTCCACTTGCCAGTAGTTGCAGATGTCGCGGAACTCGGCGAGTGCGCCATCATACACGCCAGGCGAATAGGACGAGCAGAGCAGCGCCATCTTTTTTACTTTAGCCGGCGCGTTGACGCAGTACATTCGCTGGATAGGTGCCTGAATCTGCGCGCTGAGTGTGAAGTAATAGATAGGTGCAGCCAGCACAAGCACCTCGGCTTCTGCCATGAGCGGATAAAGCTCCTGCATGTCGTCTTTCTGGATGCACACGCCGTTGCCCTTGCCATGGCAGTACTCGCACGCCAGACAACCGGCTATGTGCTTGTGCGCCACGTTGACGATGGTTACTTTGTGACCTGCTGCTTCGGCTGCGTTTTTGTACTCTTCCGCCATCCAAGCGGTGTTGCCTTTGGCTCTCGGTGAAGCCTGAAGAATCAATACGTTCATAATGCAATATGTTGATGTTAGTATTTCTTGAATATCAGCGGCATAGCCTCCGGTGCCAGCGGTTCCATAGCCACCAACTGAAGCGACTTGACCATGTGCAGCGTACCTTGTTTGTACTCCAGGAAATGCGGTGTCTGCAAATGTGCCTGATAAGCCTCGTTGTTGCGGTAAATCTCCACGATACGGATGGTGTTCGGCTCGTCCTTGACCTGCATCGGGAAGATACAGATTACGCCCGGCTCGCTCTCCACGGACTTCGTACCCACATTATGTGCCGCCGCGAGATACTCCTCCAAATATCCCTCATCCACCTCGATCTCCGCGATGCGGGTTATTAAATCATTCGTCATTTGTAATTGGTCATTTGTCATTTTCATATCGGATTTATTGCATGCTGCAAAAGTGACTGCTGCGAGCAAAAAGAAGAATAAAAATTTATTGGTCATTTATGATCTTATTATTTGAATTCCGGTGCAAAATTACTAC
>JAIKXR010000159.1 GCA_024683975.1 Paludibacteraceae bacterium | reverse complement strand
TCACAGTCAAATCCGGTGACGGGAAAAAGACGATGACCTACAAGATCCGTTTTATGAAGCAGGCATCAAACAACGCCTACTTGTCCGGCATCAAGGTCAACGGCAAAGAGAAAGAAGGCTTCAGCCCGTTCGTCACCGATGTCGAAGTCGAACTCCCTTACGGAACAACCGAAGTACCCTCTATCGAGCCACTCGGACAGGATAACGGTCAGACCTACGATATACAGAACGCAAAGACCGTCAATGATGCCACCACTATCAAAGTTACTGCCGCCGATGGCAAGACAACACGCACATATACAGTCACATTCAAGATAGGTCTCCTCTCCGACAATACACTCAAAGACATACTCATCGATGGTGTTTCCATACCTGATTTTGTGTCACAGCAGGTCGGTTATACTTATTCGCTCCCGACGGGTACGACCGTAGTGCCCGAAGTGAAAGCTGTTTCTGCTTATCCCGAGGGCGAACAGACTATCGTTTATGAGGCTCCGAAAGAGATGACCAACAACTGCCAGTACAAGATTAAGGTGACCACCAAGGGCAATCCGGTGCCTAAGACTTATACAATCACTTTCAAATTGGAGGCTTCATCTAATGCTTTTCTCAACAACCTGACCCTTAACGGCTTGCAGATTGATGGTTTCAACAAGAGCAAGTTTGTCTATTACGTAGAGTTGGAAATGGGGGCAACCTCTATCCCGAAGATCGGTTATGAGAAAGGTGATCCCGCGCAGAAAGTGACCCTCACCGAGTCCGATGTCAACGGCACAAGCGTCATCACAGTTAAGGCGGCTAACGGCTCACAGTCTGTTTATAAGATAATCTTTTCAACGCCGCAGTCTGAAAACACCTTGCTGCAAGCCATCTATCTTGACGGCACTTTGGTAAAAGACTTTGTCTCGTCCCAGCGTATATACAATATCACTCTGCCTATCGGTACAACCGCTCTGCCCAAAATAACTTGGAAAACGATGGACGAGTTCCAAAAAGTGGAAATGACCGAAGGCGGTATCAACGGCACGACACGAATAGTAGTGACTGCAGGCAACGGACAAACGACCCAGTACCAACTCATCTTCTCTGTCGCACAAGACGAGGCCAACTACCTCAATATGATATATATTGACGGCAAAGAGCTGGCTGGTTTTGACAAGGACATAACAGAATACACCTATGTTCTGAGCGCTTCGGCAACTTCCCTGCCCAAGGTAACCTATGAGCGCGCAAGTTCGTATCAGACAGTGACAGAGAAGAAACCCGCTGACCTCACAGGCGATTATGTTATAACCGTTCGTCCGCAGAAAGGCGCCGCCCGTATCTATACCATCACTTTCACGCAAACCCTATCCGCTAATGCGCAACTCAAGATGATCAGTGTGGGCGGAGTAGAGGTGGAAGGTTTCAGCGGCAGCAAGTTCGAATATACGGTTGCTCTGCCAGCCGGTACAACCACCTTGCCGGAGGTCACATACGTGAAAGGCGAGGACTCGCAAAAAGTACTGGCAGTACTTCTGGGTAACGACTATATACTTACAGTCACCGCCCAAGACGGCAAAACGAAGAGCACTTATAAGGTAAGTTTCACCATCCCCAAGTCCGAAAGCGCTTTCTTGAAGATGATTTATTTAGACGGTGAGCAGTTGGCGGGATTCGACCAGACCGTATTGGCATACACATATACTCTGACCGGTGCCACATGTCCCGTCATCACAGTTGACCGTGCGGATGAGGCGCAGCAAGTGACTATTGTTTCGCCAAAGGCTGCCGGTACGGCGCAGATTATGGTGCGCCCTGAATCAGGTGAACCTAACGTCTATACCATCGAGTTCAAATCCACGACAGTGGCTAATGTGCAACTCAAAGGTATCAACATTGACGACAAGGCTATGACAGGCTTCAAACCTGACCAGTACACCTATACGCAGACTCTGGCCTCACAAACTCTTCCGACAGTCACTGCCGAAACGGATGCCGGTCAGACCGCGCAGGTGGTCACCAACGGCAACACGGTGGTCATCTATGTCATGAGCGGCGAGGAAATGGCCAAATATGAAATCACCTTCAACTACCAAGTCTCAAGCGACTGCAACTTGCAAGCCATCATGGCTGACGGACAACTTTTGTCAGGTTTCGCTCCTGATACCTATATATATAAGGAGAAACTGGCAGAAGGCGCACCTCTGCCTGCCGTCACATACACCAAAGGCAATGCCGGTCAGACGGTCAATGTCGGACAAACAGGCAAGAACACCGTCCAACTCGTAGTCATTGCCGAAGACGGTAAGTCAAGCCAGACATACACCGTCGAATTTGAGCAGTCACTCAACTCCGATGCCCGGCTCAAGAACATCGTTTTCGCAGGCCGCACCGACTTCACATACAATGAGGATACTTACGACTACTATCTTGACCAGGAAACGGGTGTTGAACTGCCCGAAATGCAAATAGAAGCGAAGCCCGGGCAAACAACCATGATGACTACCGTCAGTGGTACCGAACAGCGCGTTTTGGTCAAGGCAGAGAACGGAACACAGGCCTCTTACACAATTCATTACAAACTCATTCGCTCAAATAACGTCCAGCTCAAAGACATTCTCATTGAAGGCAAGTCATTAGACGGTTTCGACCCTGCCGTTACTGCTTATACCTATGAGTTGCCGTGGCGCACCGAAGTCGTTCCGTCCATTCAGCCTGTCGGAATTCTGCCCACGCAGAAAATAACCACCTGTAAAAGCAGTGTCAATGGCAAAACAGTCATCACCGTGATGGCTCCCGATGGCAAGACAACAGGTGACTATACTATTGATTTCCCTGTCGTTAAGTCCGACAGCGTATATCTGGCAGATCTCATTATGCCTTTTAATGATGAGTTGGAATTCGTTCCCGCCTTCAGCCAGGAAGTGACCGACTACGAAGTGTTCCTGCCATACGGATTTGATACCGTGCCTGCCCTGCGCTTCACCAAAGCATTGCGCGAGCAGAAAGTCAGCCAAGTCATCCGCCGGGTAAACGAGACATCTGAAATCACAGTGACAGCCGAGAACGGCAAGCAACTGACCTATAAGGTCAAATTCACCGTCAAAGACCCGACGGAAGAGAACCTGCTGACGCTGTTGCGCGTGGCGGAAACGAATGACACGCTGTTGGGCAAGGTGAACGAGGTGTTCGACAAGAAGAAACGCAACTTCACAGCCAATCTGCCGTTCGGCAGCCGCTCGATGACTATCGAGTACAAGAAATCGTATGGCACACAGACGGTGTTTGTGGAGAGCGGCGGCATCTTGGATGTAACCCGTGTCACAGCGCAATCCAACGTCAAAGGAGTGGACGATGAAATTTATACCATCACTCCCAATGTCGATTCCAAGGACCCTGCCGTATTGACGGACATCAAAGTGAACGGCAAAACGATTGACGGTTTCGACCCTGAGCGGTTCTCGTACATAGTGAATGTGAAGGATGTGCCTGTGATTGACTATACGTTGAACGAGGGCGCGTCCATCAACTATATGCCTTCCAGCAAGCACTGGCAGGCGAATGTTACATACGGTACGCGGGTGAACACCTACAACATCTGGTTCTACTATGAGAATGATGTGATACCCAACAGCGAACTGGATATTGACGGCGTTGCCACTTACAACAGTGCCTACAAACCGGAAGGGTGGAACACCATCGCTGATGCGGATGATGAATATAAAGTGCCAATCTTCGGTTCTATAGCTTCCGGTGAGGAATGTACTAAGGCAAGCGACGGAAGCGTGTATCTGAAAACACGGTATTCGGGTTTGTGTGCGCGCAATATACCGGCATTCATAACTCTTGCCAATGTTACTGGCGAACTGAATTCAACCAACTCGTTCTCCTATTCGGGCAGTATCGTGTTCCGCAACTCACCGGATGTCCTGACAGTCAGGTATAAGTCACCGACCATCAAGAACAACAACCATATAATCTACCAGTTGTGGGGCGGCAGCGGCTATTATGAGATAGACGAGCAGGATACGGAATCCTTCTCGGAATACAAAGAGCGTGTTATTGACCTTTCGCCTGCCAACAACGCTGTGGGAAATGCGATGTCGATGAACATCGTTCTCAACTCGTATTACGGCACGCAGGGACAGCTCGGAACAGAAGGAATGGGGACCCTCGCAGAGATGTATGTGGATTGGCTTCGTCTTGCGTACAATCACACCTTGACCGGTGTGGCGGTGAATGGTATTCCTGCTACACTGACGGGCAACGACTTCTCTGTAGAACTTACCGATCCTGAAGCTATCGAAATACCGCAACTCACATTCACCGGTGAAGTAGCCGACCAGGCACAATCAGTCACATGGTCCGCCGAAAAGAATATCGGTGAGTGGGGCGTACGTACAGCCACTATCCGCAACTTCGCTGAAAACGGTGTCGATTTTACGGACTATACTTTGGAGGTCAAACGTCCGTTGGCAACCGTCAATACCTTGGCCAATATAATGTTAGGCGGCAAACTGCTGCAAGGATTTGACAGCGGGGTGACAGATTATACTGTCTCTCTCACACCTTCAGACATCCTGCCCGACTTGCAGGCTGCGGCTACCAGCAGTCGCTCCAAAATGACTACCACCCGCACCGCGAATGCGATAACGATTGTCGTAACACCCGAATACGGACTTGACAAGACTTATACCATCAATATCAATTGGGAAGAGGACAGCAATACAACCCTCAAGTCGCTCACCCCGACTAAAGGAACTTTGACTCCTGCTTTTGATCCCGCTGTCCGCGAATACACAATAGTGGCTGACACAATGCCCGACTTCTATTTCTTCAAGGCTCATACAATGCAGAGAGTGGAAGTGAATGGCGGCGTGATTACTATCGAATCTGAGAAAGGCCCCAAAGGTGAATATAAGGTGTCGCTCATTCCTGTAGCTCATACCACCTCCGCCCAACTCCTTGATATGGACTGGGAGGGGGTACCGGTCAAGGACTTTGCGAGCGATGTATATGACTATTATCCGACGGAAGCCCCCGTCAATGTCATTTACCACCAGACAGACAGCCGTGACTCAGTTGTCTATATACAAGAAGAAACGGGTATGACGTGGAACATCTACGGATTGCCGGCAGGAACAGACCATACTTATCGCATCATTTATCCGACCAGCTACTCAAAGGAAACCGGACTGAAGAATATCTACGTTGACGGCAAACCGTTGGAAGGCTTTGACGCGGCAATCAATGACTATACAGTTGCAACTGACAAGGCAGTCATGCTAAGCATCGAGAAAATGGAAAATGTGCAGACAGTTGAAGTGACGGAAACCAACAATGTCTATACAATAGTGGTTACGGCTGAAGACAAGGTGTCGAAAGCGACATACACTGTTACCATAGCGCCTGAACTCAGCAGCGAGTCAGAATTGTTGCATATATATGTTGATGGCACTGAAATAGAAGGTTACCGCCCCGATTCGATTTACTATATCATCACTCTGCCTGCTCCCGCAGTCAAGACATCCGAACCGTTGCTACCTGCCATCACCTATGACCGCAAACAGCAGGAAGAGCAAGTCGAAATGCAGATAGGCAGTGTCGGACAGTCAACCTACCTCATTGTAACTGCCGAGAACGGAGCCAACACCACCTATGAACTGCTTGTTCAAGCCGAACCAAGCCACAACGCTTATCTTTCGGCTATCGTGGTTGACGGTACGCCCGTTGAACGCTTTGAGCAGACGAGACTGTTCTACTCAACCCAGACAGCTACCGAAAAGCAAACAATAGAGTGGGCTTCTGAAGACCGCTTCCAAAAGATTACAACTTCAGAAACGCCTTATTCCGACCGCAAAGAGTTTACCATCCATGTTGTGGCACAGGACGGTGTTACCGTAAATGATTACAAGGTTGAAATCTTCCAAAAACCTGTTTCCAATGATGCTGAATTGAGCAATATCCTGCTTAACGGCATTGAACTGAACAAGTTTGAAACCGCTCTCAATCCTAATTTGAGTTTTGACGCAGGCAATACTGTTTATTCGATCAACCTGCCTGCCGATATGGCCACCATTCCGCAAGTGTCCGCCCAACTCAAGAGCGATGGCCAGAGCGTCACAATCAGTCAGAGCGGCAATCAGGTACTTATCACAGTAACAGCCAAAGACGGTGCGTCTAAGAAAATTTATACTCTTGATTTCCGTCGTCCGCTTTCCACCGATGCCCTGTTGGATATGATCTATCTCAATACAGACGAACTGGCCGGTTTTGACAAGAACACATTCTTCTATACTGTCACGTTGGCGGAAGGTGTCACCTCTCTGCCCGATGTGATGGCACTCGGCAAGGCTATCCAGACAGTGGAAACCACACAGGCGACATCCGCTACAATGCGTGCCACCATACAAGTCACCGCCCAAGACGGCATAACCCAAGCCACATACACCATCGTCTTTGCTTTCACCGTCAACGACAACACCGAATTGGAAATGCTCTATGTCGATGGCAACCAACTCACCTACGAGCAAGGCGGCAAGACCTTGACCTTCACTCCTTCCGTTTTCAGTTACTCAATCACGTTGCCGGTCGGAACAGACGCGTTCCCTGTGCTGACTTGGGATATGGGCAATAAGTGGCAGAAAGTGTCGAAGAGCGTTCTCTCGGAAACAACAACCCGCAAAACCGAACAAGTGATTGTAACCGCTCAAAGCGGCAGACAAGGTGTATATACGGTCAATTACGAGATACTGCTTTCTGACTATGCTATGCTTGAGAACATCAGTGTTGATAACCGTCCGCTCAAGGACTTCTCTAAAGACAAGACCGAATACTTCTACACTGTCGCTACCGCCACCACTCCTCTCCCGCAAGTCGAGTACGAGGCAGGCGACAAGTACCAAGTCATTCAGATGGATACTGTAGAGGACCAGATTGCCGGTATGAAGTCGCTCGGACAGAAGATTACCATCTCTGTGACAGCGCAGAACGGAGCGGACAAAGTTTATACCATCCACTTCCCTGTCGCCCTGTCCGGGGAAGCGCAGTTGGATATGATCTTCGTGGAAGGAGAACCGATAGAAGGTTTCGACAAGGACGTTTACAACTACACTTATACCGTACCATACAGCGGCAGTGACCTGCACAAGATGCCCAATGTCACTGTGACCAAGAAACTCAATACACAGAATGTGACTTACACGCAGACCGGCGATTCGGAAATGCTTATTCACGTTCTTGCCGAAGACGGCACACACGCGGAGGATTATAAAATCATCTTTATCTACCGCAAGTCGCCTAACTCTCTGCTCAAAGATATTTTGATTGACGGAGAGCCGTTAGCGGATTTCAGTGCGGAAACATTCAATTATGAAATCCAACTCTTTAATGATGAGGGTGTTCCTGCTATCGAGTGGATTAAGAGCGATGCCGCACAGCAACTCAACGAACAAGAAGATGTGGCTCAAATAGACGGCAACCGTTATGTCACTCTCTCTTGCGAGGTTGTAGCTCCTGATGAGGATAACCGCTCGACTTACAGTGTTCTTTTCGCATTCGTCAAGGATCCGTCAGAAGCACTGCCTGTGGTGGTTGGAATGGATTCTCTCTTGGTAAGAGAACTGCCCGTTAATCGTGAGAACGGCTTCAATCACGACTTTGCCGCCGACACGCTTGTCTATGAGATGGCTCCATACGCATTAGATGCTACAGAAGACGAGTTCTTCACCATTGCCGATGTGCGTTATGTCACCTCCGACTCACGTGTTCAGGCAGCTTTGGAGAGCGAGGACAAGTACAATCCGCAAGACGGACTGTTGATTGAGCGTATCATTCGCATCACGCTGTACAGCACCGTTGCCGGTGATGCGGCTAATGTCCAGTATCAGCTTGTGCAACGCATCAATCTCAGTCACGACAGCACTATTATCGCGATCCTCATTGACGATGAGCCGTTGGCAGACTTTGACCCCGAAGTGCATCACTACCAGATTCCAGTCAAGGGTAGGATACCAAACGTCAGCGTTGTGGCTAACGACCCGTTTGCAGTCACCTCCATCCTGCCCGATGGCGATTCACGTATCATTACTTGCGTTTCGCAATATGCCAGCATCTTTGAGCCGGGCAGCAAGAACACTTATACGGTCGAGTTCGTTGAATCACCTATTGACCAGTCTGCCCGCATTGAGCCTAACGATGTGCTGGTTAAGTACATACCGGGTTCAACGCAGATAGCCATTGCTTGCATACGTAAGGACGCACAGATAGCCATTTATTCATCCGATGGCCACCTTCTGTTCTATCGCTCTATTCAGGCTATCGACCCGCGTTATGCAATCGTTTCCGCTGACACCAACGGGCAGGACTATTTCAACGATGTGACCGACCTCTCGCAGTGCACTGTTATCACACTTGACCCGCATACGCTGTACTTCTACAGTATATATCAAGGTTG
Organism: Paludibacteraceae bacterium; assembly: GCA_024683975.1. Classification (GTDB taxonomy): domain Bacteria; phylum Bacteroidota; class Bacteroidia; order Bacteroidales; family Paludibacteraceae; genus Colicola. Next base: position 4,055 of record JAIKXR010000159.1, on the reverse strand, counting down.
CAAGCGCAAAGTGACATCAGGCAAACTGCTGTTCGTGCAATAATCATCAGTACGATAACCAACCTCTCCACTCTCTGTCAGGGAGTGGAGAGGGGACAAAACAAGTAAAATATGACTATGAAGAATATTATTTCAATCTTTTGCACTATCTTTGCGGTGTTTTTTCTCGGTTCTTGCTCCAAAGATACCGCCGACATGGGTAATGAGGACAGTCCTGTGCTGTCAATGACCGAAGACACAGTTGTGATGCACGTAGGTGAGACACACCGTTTAAGCCTGACCTATAGCATATCGGGTGTGGAGTGGAGTAGTGAGCATGACACAATAGCCACTGTGGATTTCCGTGGTGTGGTTACGGCTGTCAAAGAAGGAAAGACCCTTGTAACCGCTACACGTGAGGCTGCAGATAAAACACTTGAGACAAGAAAAGCCTCTTGCGTAGTAGAAGTAAAACAATAACCTGCGCATGATATGGATAACGCCAATCCCATACTGACATGGTACGCCAATCTGACTAATCCCACTGCTGATGACCGCGCCGACCTCGAAGTGATGCTTATGGACACCAACAACTCCGAGGATGCCCAGTATGCCGTTACAGGACTCATTCAGAACACTCTCGTCAACGGCTATAACGAAAAAGTCGTTAGACTGCTCATCTTGTGTGCGCACAAACAAAACGTGATGCCCGTCAGAGCAAAGGCAATGGCAGCTCTTATCTTTATGGCCACCACTTTTGACGATTTGTTCCGTCAGTCGCAACCGTTGCAGGAAGACGTGTTGGATATGCTTGCCGATCAGCACGAGGAAGCACTGTTGGCGTTGGCTCAGTATGCCCGTATGCGCAAGCACATGATAGTGATGGGCAAACCCCAAAAGGACATCAGACAAACCCTCATCTATAGTTTAATCGTTTTAGGCGAAGACGAGCAAAAAATGTTTGAATAATGAACATGACAACGTTAAGACAAAGGTGTTACCGGCAATCAACCGATAACGCCTTTTTTGTTAAATGAAGCGCACGTGAAATTGGGAATGGTGCTTTTGTTATGCAGACTTGTCAGCTTGTATAATTTTATAAAAATTCGTTACAAATTTATAAAAAGTCTTGCGTGGAAGAAAAATTTTGCAGTATCTTTGCGCGTGATTTTTACAGAAAGTAAGGATTGCACGAGGTACCAACGGTTAAGACACTACTTCGCTATGAAAACGTTTTTTCACCAAGTTTATTTCAAAATACCGTTGCCCGAGAGGGCATAGCAGCCTATGCGCACTGTCAGTTTTGGTGGTGCGCTTTGTGTTTATATTGGCAGATGACACTACTTAATTATTGTAGCAACAAACAAAAAACTAACCATAATTTATTAACCAAAAAATCTCAACATTATGAGAAAACTAAAACTATTATTCGCCTGTTTGCTGATGGCAGTCCTCGGCATCGGGCAAATGTGGGCAACAGATGTAGAATTTACTCCTGGTAACTCTGGAGGTATGTCCTCTACCGCAGGAGCTATTTCTGGCACAAAAAGCGGTATCACAATTTCTATTTCTAATGGCGTAGATAATGGGAATGATATCCGTGTTTACAAAAATGCTACGATGACTATTACCTCCACCGTTGGAGATATTACTAACATCGTATTTACGTTTAGCAGCTCGAACAATGGAGGATGGAGTACAAGTTATACTCCTAATGCTACGAGTTGGACGTCTTCAGCGGCTACAGGAACGCAAGCTCGTTGTACAAGTATAACCGTTACCTACTCTTCTGGTAATTCATATACTATTACTCCGGCATCGAACAATGACAGTTATGGTACGGTTTCATTGTCTGGTAATGTGATTACTGCAACTCCCGAGACGGGATATCGTGTGAGCACGAGCAATCCTTATTCAGTTTCTCCGGATGGTTCGGCAACAGTGGTTCAAAGCGGTAATGCTTTTACGGTTACTCCGAGTGCGAACACAACCGTTACTATCAACTTTGAGGCTATACCGACTTACACTGTAACGCTAAAAGATGACAACTCTACTTTATCGCAGGCTTCTGCGGGTGCAACTATAACACTTCCTTCTCGTGAGGGTTGCGTGGGTTATACTTTTGCAGGATGGACCAAGACTTGGACTTCAGTTCAAGCGAGTTGGACTACTGCCGCTCCGACGATTATTACAGCGGGCAGTTATACTCCGACAGCAGATGAGAACCTTTATCCTGTTTATACTAAAACGGAAAGTGGAGGAGAGCCTACTTCTGTCTCTGGTGGAGATATGTCAAGTGGAGTAACTACTAGTTGGACGACATCGGGAACCGGCACCTATGCAGGGAACGGTGTAAAATTTGATAGTGAGAATGATTATGTTCAATCGCCAGATTTGTCAAGCAATAATTATACGTCTCTTACTATCAAACTGACAGCAGGTCACAACGGAGGCTCTGGTTCTGTTTTAACTATTGCATCTCTTAATGAATCGGGAGATGTTATAGACAGCAAAGATTTTACTCCAACCGAAGCATATAACGATCAATCTGATGTTAATTCTTTCGTTTTAAGTGGTAGTGATGTGATTAAATTCGTACGTATTACCATGGCATCGAAAACGAAGAATCTTGGAATGGCGTATTGTGAAATATTTACATCTGCTTCTACTACTTCTTATATTTCTGAACCGACTTGTGTTGCTCCGACTTGTGAGAATCTTGGTACGCCTGTTGTGACTGTTCCTGCGGCCAATTTGACTTACAACAGCGCACGGCTGACTTGGGCTGCTGTGACAAACGCTGACAAGTATTTGGTTAAATTCAACGGTGTGGATCAGGAAGCGACTTCCAATCTGTATTTTGACGCGACCGGTCTAACCGCCGAGACGCAATACACCTATCAAGTGAAGGCTCTTGCTGCCGCCAATCAGGATGCCTACTGTGATGGTGCGTTCTCCGCAGAGGCCAACTTCACAACCGAGACGGCTCCGACAGCACACCTGACCCTTGTTGATATTGATGGTACACACGCTTCGAGCGGTGACTACGCTATTCTGACTCCGTTCAACCTGCCGACCACGGCTGCAGCTTGCGCCAAGACGTTCGTCGGCTGGGACGCGAATGAGAATTGCGCGACCGCTCCGACATACGCCAAAGGCGCGGAGTTCACTTTCGCCAACACAACAGGTGTGACGCTGTACGCTGTCTATGCGGATGCTGAAGGCGGAAACACGGACGTTGAGTTTGACGTTGAAGACTATGCAGACGCAAACAACTGGTCAAACAGTGTCGCCTATACAGACTTCACTATCAATGGAGTGAACTTCAAAGCCAACGGAGGCGGAAACAATGGTAAGTACTACACTTCCGACCACTCATGGCGTATGTATAATGGCGGTTCTGTTGTTCTGACAGCAGCGTCAGGGAACATCATTGCCGTAAGTTCCACTCCTTCCCAAACCTTTACCATTGAGAATGGAAGCGCTTCTCTTTCGCTCAGCGCGACTGTCAAGTTCACAGCAATCACGGTAACGGTTGCGGCGGATGCAGTCTATAGCAACTACTCCACCACTTGTGCGGAAAAGACGGCTACCCCGACCTTCACTCTCGCAGCCGGCACTTATACCACTGCTCAGACGGTTGGAATCACATGTGCCACTGACGGTGCGACCATCTACTACACTACCGATGGAACAGATCCCACCACAAGCAGCACTGAATATACGGCCGCTATCTCGTTGAGTGAGCGTGGCGAGACCACTATCAAGGCCATCGCTGTGAAGGCCGGTGCGGAGAATTCGGACATCGCCACCGCCGCTTACAACATCAACCTGCCGTTCGCATCCGTTACGGAACTGTTCACCTATCTTGATGCCAACTCGCTGACCACCTTGAGCGATGTTACCGTGACGGGCGTTGTCAGCAATATCGCAACCGCATACGACGGCTCGAAGATCACCATCGACATTTCGGACGACGGTCAGACAACGGGCAATCAGCTGCGCGGTTATAAGACCATCGGTACTGCGGCTGCTATAGTAGCGGTAGGCGACCGCGTGACGCTGACTGGTAACTA
>JAIKXR010000109.1 GCA_024683975.1 Paludibacteraceae bacterium | reverse complement strand
CGCGAAGGTCATACCTTCTCCGGTTGGGCGACCGAGATTGACGGCAGCGTTGTCTATACCGACGGCGCATCAGTCAAGAACCTCGCCAACACTCAGGACGCGGTGGTTGACCTCTATGCTGTATGGTCCACCGATACCTACACTGTCATCTTCCAGAACACGGAGGCCGATGGCGGCACGGTATGGCAGAACACCGCCTTTGAGTATGGCGCAACACCTGCTTACAACGGCAATGAGACACCCTCCAAAGATGCGACAGCCGAATACTCCTACGTGTTTGCCGGTTGGACTGATGGCGTAACAGAGTACCCGATAGGAACGGCTCTGTCCACAGTAACAGGCGCAGCGACCTATTATGCAATGTTCCAAGCGGCTGATGTTCTGTATACGGTGCGCTTCAAGAACCCGGATGGCAGCGAGTTGCAGACCTGTAAGTTGGCATTAGGTTCAACCCCCGTCTTTGATGGTACACCTACTCGTGAGAACGAGGGCGACGAATACAACTGGTACGAGTTTACCTTCACTAATTGGATTGACAGCGACAATAAAACGTATGCGGAAGGAACGGCACTTCCTACTGTAACGGGTGATGCCACCTACACGGCGCAATACAAAAAGGACTTGTACATCAACCTTCAGGAGAAGAAGGATGCCGACTATTATACTAACTTCTCTGACCTTTACAACGGTGAAAAAGCGGCTACTGCCACCCTCGAACGCCAGTTCAAACAAGGTCAATGGGCTACCCTCTGCCTGCCTTTCGATGTCAAAGCCGCAGTCCTGGGAGTTGTAGGATTGACCGGACGAGTATTTGAGTTCAGTTATACTGAAGGTGACCTCGAATCTGGTATAACCCTGTACTTCAGCCAAGCCAAGAAAATTGACGCTGGCAAGGGATATATAGTGAATGCTAATGCCAAGTTAGCCCAGAAGGACAAGTTTGTCTTCCCCGGCGTTACTGTCAAAACTGCTGCCGATATAGCATCATCTTTCAATGTGTTAAACTTGGAAGGTCATCGCACTTCAGGTGTTGTTTACTTGGTAGGAACGCTCCGCACCGGTACAGTCAAAGGTACTGAGGATAATGGCAGCTTCTATTTCGGATTGAGTAATAATACGATAAAGAAAGCCAATGAAACTTCGGGTACCAATCTGCTTGCTTATCGCGGCATCTTCCGTTCCACCGAGAGTCTGCAGGCTGGCTGTCGTGTACGCATAGTGGCAGAAAGCGAGGATGGAGAGATAGTTGGTGAACTTGAAGTGGTCGATGGTGAGTTGGAAGACGTTAATACTTCCAAGAAGTACGTTCAAGACGGTATCCTATACATTATTCGTGATGGTGTCCGCTATACGGCACAAGGCCAACGGCTTGACTAAAAGCAAAAAACTTGATTCGAAAGTACTGATATGAACAGCCGGGATGCCCAAAAGAGGGCATCCCGGCTGCTTTTTTGTTATTTATTTGTCAATTAAGGTTTTTCGTATTACTTTTGTCGCGAAAAACAAGAGCAATAGTGAAGATAGGTGTTTTTGACAGCGGTTATGGCGGACTGACGATTCTGGACAAGATACGGCGGCAACTGCCTGATTATGACTATATCTATTTAGGAGACAACGCCCGTGCGCCATACGGCAGCCGCTCTTTTGAAGTTATCTACCATTATACCCTGCAGGCGGTGCGACATCTTGAAAACGAAGGTTGCCGCCTCATTATCCTTGCTTGCAACACCGCTTCCGCTAAAGCCCTGCGCACTATCCAGCAGCACGACATCGACCCGTCCCGATTGCGGGTATTGGGAGTTATCCGTCCGACCGTTGAAGCTGTCAGCGGACACCATATAGGCGTACTCGCCACACAGGGAACGGTGCAGTCGGAGAGTTACGTGCTTGAATTGAGAAAACAACGGATTCAGTTGGCAGATCCCTCTTTTGCAAATACGCAGCAGACAGAAATAAAAGTGACAGACGATACCGGCGATACTTTTCCCTGTGCAGATGGGACGGAGTTGTATATCACCCAGCAGGCGTGTCCTATGTGGGTGCCGCTGATTGAGAGCGGTGAACACCTGTCACAGGGTGCTGACTGGTTTGTTGACAAGTACTTGACCGATTTGTGGAGGAAAGACCCGTTGATTGATACGCTAATCCTCGGATGCACTCATTATCCGTTGCTGTTACCAAAAATACAGGCATGGATAAAGAACAACGTGCAATTGTTCTCCGCTGTGCGGATAATCGAGCAGGGGGACATTGTGGCGCGGAGTCTGCGTGACTATCTTCAGCGGCATACAGACATAGCCGCCGTTCTCTCCCAAGGCGGAACGTGCCGCTACCTGACTTCAGAACAGGCGGACAAGTTCAATCAGTCGGCAGGCATCTTTCTTAATTCTCCAGTTTCCGCAGAACATATCCGTGTTGGTCTATGAAATCTATTCTTTTTTTGCTTGTACTTCCTGGCGCGATGTTCGTTTCATGTGGGGCGAAATCACGAGCATATATTGTGCTGCCGGAAAATGCGGATTACAGAAGCGGCGATCTTGTGCTAAGATGCGGCTACGGGGCGGAGAGCAGAGCGGTATCGTATGGCGGACAATCGGTCTATTCTCATGTCGGCATGCTTGTCTTTGACGATAGGCTTAATCATTGGATGGTTGTTCATGCAGTTCCGGGAGAAACACGAGCAGATGAGCCGGAGTACATCAAATATGAAGCCATTGAAAATTTTTTTGCTTCGGACAGAGCCTGCAAGGGGGCGTGGATGCGAGTGCTATGCGCCGATTCATCTGCAGCACACGCGGCTGCATATTGCCTAAACAAATACAATGATTCCGTACTTTTTGACAACTCGTATCTCCTTGGTGACACTACTGAACTTTACTGTTGTGAATTGGTATGGCGGGCGTATCTCGGTCAGGGCATTGACATCACCTCCGGTAACCGGCATGCCATTCCGACACTCTTCTGCGCTGAAGCAGAAGGTATTTTTCCGAGTGATATAGAAAAAAGTGATAAAACAGTATTTGTTAAACCATTTAATTTCGTGCAATTATGAAGAAACTTATCCTTTGGGTGGCAGTCGCACTTCTGTCTGTCTGCTTTGCCGCCTGCACCAGTTCCAATACGCCTGAAGGCGTAACAAAAGCTTATATCTCTGCCTTACAGAAAGGTAACTACGAAAAGGCTCTGCGTCTTTATTTCAATAAGGGCGAGGAATTCAATGAACAACAAGAGCAAGAAACCCTGCAGATGTTTGAAGACAAGATGAAATCATCCGTTGAAGATAAAGGGGGTATTGCATCCTACGAAATTCAAGCAGCCGAAATCTCCGAAGACGGTAATTCAGCTATTGTACCCTATACCATCCACTATGGAAACGGAACGAGCGTAGATAGCAAAAACAAGACAATCAAAGTGGACGGCAAGTGGTATCTTGATCCGAGCAAATAAACAGAACATACAACCAGCCTGTTTTATCACGTTCAAGCGAACCGACTGACTGATGGCGGCTCGCTTTTTGTTTGTTAGAAGGGCGGATTGGTTTATGGATAAGTATATTAACCGATTATTTTTCCCAGCCGTCAAAGACTTCCGGACCATAAGTGTTGTCCTCGTCCTTGTCGTGCAGCGGATTCCACAGTTGTGCGAAGAAGGGGTTGTGCCGTGCTTCTTTGTCCCACTGCCACGGACGAGAGTCAGGCTCGTCGGCATAGGGCCATGGGAAGCAATCGGGACACCAATGACCGCCAAGCAATATAAATCGAGGTGTCGCCTCAAAGACGTGTCCTTCAGCGCATTGCCAGCGTAGCGGCGTGTCTGAAAGCGAATGTGTTTCTGATTTTTTCAATTCTTGTTCATCGGTCAGACACCTGCCGCCTCTAAATTCTGCTGCGCGCCGCATATCCTCTAATGATAACTCCTTCCAAGGTTTGCTCTCATCATATCCGTGGTCTAACAGTACTGCTTGGTCGGAAGGGTGGTGCAGGTTCAACTCCCGCCACGGGCGTATAGCGCGATACTTCTCCATTGAGCCGTAAAAAGCATTGATTCGCTGTTGCCTGTTATGTTTGATCCACCATTGCGTGCCGTGTTCTTTGCGAAGAGCAAGCAGGTACATGACGAGTTTCACAATGTGCGGCACAAGCCTTGACAGACAGATGAGGCGTGAGCGGATAGCAAAACGCATGGAGGGTGGCAGTGATGGAGACTGAGACAGTTCACGAAAATACTCTTTGACAGGTATGTTGGCGCGAAAATGCAGATAACTCTCCAATACATCGCTGTCAATATACCACATCCCGTGAAAATTGCGGGTGGCAAACCATCGCGGATTGAAAATTTTTTCCGGTGCTGGACAACCGAGTGCGTCAAGCAGCAGACATTCAAATTCGTAGTTGGTGATACGGTACTGCTGTCCGGAACCTATATTGTAATAGCGGTTCCAAAACTCATCGGGTACGTCTTCTCTGCAAACTCTTTCCAACAGTCGTCCGCTGTCTTCCACCGTCGCCCATTCGAGTACTCCTTCCAGCGGCACGTGATACATGATAGGGTCGAAGTTGTTGAGAATTGCGGGGTGGAGTATGCCCGACTGACGCAGACTGACCCATTTCTTTATTGGTGAGTTGGTCAGTATGCGTTCAGCCCATGCCTTGGTTATGCCGTAATGGTCGTATGGAGATACGCAGACGGGGTCGCCTGTACGTCCCCAATGCAAAGGCTCGCGGCGGTCACCCATTTGTGCCACCGAACCTATATAGACTAATTTGGGTTGTTTTTTTTGTGCCAGTATGGCATCGCGTAGGTATGTAGCTGCCGTTATGTTGGTCTGGCGTGTCTTGCGAGGCTGATAGTCGGCTTGCGGTGACACCATTCCGCCCACATGCAGCACTATATCGCTGTCTGTCACACCGCGCAGAACATCCTCATAGCGGGTCAGGTCGCCCCATATGATTTCCATTTGGTCGGAAAGAGGAAGAAGCGACTCTTTGTTTTTAGCCGATGGTCGCGCCAATACGCGAAGACGATAACGGTCGGGGAAGCGCAGGATCTCTTTCATGCCTGCCTTTCCCATTGTGCCGGTGGCTCCTGTCAAAAAAACGGTGGTCATAGACGTTGTTCTATATGATAACTGATATATTGCTAATAATAAAACTGTTAATCCGATGCTCGTGGAAATAACGGCGGCAAAAATACAAACAATTATCACGACAAATACAAAAAAATAAAAAAAATGTATAAAAAATTTTGTGTGTCCGAAAAAACACCGTACTTTTGCGTGCTTTTTCGTGGTAAAAACAACTCGTTTTAGTGGTTGAATTAACAGGAAAGAGTAACGGTACCTTAGCTCAGGTGGTAGAGCAATGGACTGAAAATCCATGTGTCCTTGGTTCAACTCCAAGAGGTACCACACAGCAGTGCCCCGCTCATCCGAGCGGGGCACTGCTACTCATCCCTATAGCTTGCTCGTTCTTCGGTATAGGCAATGATGTTGCCATGCAGGCGGTTGCTGTCGGTGTCAGCATCGGCTCTTCCAAGACTCCGTCGAAACCATCATCAACAGCAGCGGCGATGTTTTCTTCACCGCTACAGCAAGAGTTCGACAGAAAACAAAATCTCACAAGTTTGGGTAACTTTGATTGCCAATTTGCTAATGACTATCATTCAAAAGCAACTGAAATGCAAATGAATTTTTTCGTGATAGTGTACTATGATGCGTATTTTGCTGATGCATTATGTTGGTTTGAGTTTCTTTGAGGAACCGGAAAGTGGCTGGCAGGCTGTCCTTGCAGCACATGCCGAATCACCACCTATAACACAAGCCATACAGCAGCAACTTTTTTGACAGGGGGGGGCTTACTTTTCAAAAACAATGTAACGCACTATTGATTATGAGTGCGTTACATTGGTATATCTATACCATCTTGAGTTTGTTCGGACAGTAATAGTTAATAATTATTGTTGTACAAGACGAACAGATTGTCCTTGACAATCAGGTCTGTAGGCTACAAACACTTTTTGAGCATCAAATATTAAACTATAAGTTTCACCAGTACCTTTACGAGCAGAAGACAACAAATATCCTTCTACACCTGATTCATATACTCCATAATCATTGCATCCCCAAAGATAACCTTCAGCTGGAATAAAGATAAATTTACCATTTGAACCTATAACCTTATAGCCATTTCCAGTCCATTTCCATGAACAATGGTCCCTTAATTCTTCTAATTGCCATTTTGCCGGCAAATTATCTCCAAAATTAAGAGCTTCATCAATAGTGTAGAAACCAGATTCATTTGTCGCTTTCCACTTTGTTCCACTAGGAAGACCTAAATCAACATACTGGGCACTTGCTGAAAGTGCCATAATGCACAAGAGTGCAGATAAAAATAACTTTTTCATCTTGATAATATTTAAATTTTGTTAAACATATTTGCGCAAAAAAATGGACCAGCCTCTATTGATACGTTTGGGGCTCGATGCCCATATTACTCCATTATAAGCCCACGCAGATGCGTGAGCGTTTCGCAATATTTTCGGACCACTATAATCAAGTTGTCAATATCCTCAAATAAAGTAAACACTTCGTTATTTTCAATATGTCTGCGCAACGCTTTGCGCTAAGGTTAATCGGTCAAACTTGGCCGATAGATTGTTTATGTCGAGTATAGCGGACTAAAAAGGGGAGGTGAGCTAATACCACGATTATTCTTAATTACGCTGTTGCGGCATCATAGACGTAATTCTTATATAGCCACTCGCTGGTGCTGTTCCCGCTTATTTACGCTGTCAAAACCAGAGGTTCTGCTGTTTTGTGTCGGCGAGTTCCCCTTTTCAAAAGCGATAGCCTACTTTGAAGTACCCCATGTGGGTATTATAGGAAGTCGTATTATTGATTGTCTGGCTATAGAGCTGATAACCGCCACCGAAATTGAATCTGTTCCAGTCCATACCCAAACCTGCGCGGAAATACAAACCGTCAGCTTCTCTATTCGCTGACTTGGTGGTATTGTTATTGACTGTTACCAACGATTTGAGACCTATCAAACCACCCAGCGAAAGGTCAACGTAAGGAGCAAAATCACCCACAGGATAATAGCCCTTCAAGTTTGCAAAAACCGGCAAAAAATGATGATAAGTGAATGTGTTTACTGTCGCATATTTTCCTGAGTTGTTCTTGGACCACATTAGAGTGTGATAGCCAAGTCCGGCACCGGCAAAGAAATAGTCCGTTATGCGTGCGCCTGCCACCGCGTCCAAAGCCGGACCCCCCATCTCCGAAGTAAAGTCTGCCGACAAGTCAACGTGACCTTGGAAACTTACATCAACTTGTGCATAACCCGACATCGGTATGCACACTAATGCCATTGCAATGGCAAAACTTTTAACGATCTTTTTCATTGTAATATGGTTTAGAAGTTTATCTTTATTGCCGCAAAAGTGCTGTAAATAATTTATAAGCAAAGTTGTTTCCTGACATCTGAAAGATTGGCCGAAATCCTGCCAAGACACATTATGCATAATAACGATATCGGCAAAATAAACCAACAATTTGCACGGGATGTCTGTCCTACGCATAGACGAAGGGAGCGGACTACTTATTTTTTTTGATTTTTATTCCTAATCTGATAGCATTGGCAATCGCCAATAATATGGCAACAATATCGTCTATCCATCCCAAAACTGGGATAACATCCGGTACAAAATCTGTTGGAATAAGTATATAAGCAATTGCGACTACAAATCCAATTCCAATATTCCACTTGTGTCTTGTTTTCTTATCCATAAGTTATCTAAATATGACAAATGATCAAATAATTCTGAGTATCCACTCTAATAGTTCAAATTCCTGTGAAAAGCATGAACACCCGTTCTTTTTTCGACATCAATTTAGGGGCGCAGGTTGTTCGGTTATAACAGCGGTAATAACAGTCCTCTGAATTTTCACGCAAAGTTATTACAAATATTTTTGTTGATGCAAATAATTTTGCAAAATACGTGTGCGAAACCTGAAACTGTGACACGATGTGAGAAATTATTTTTGCTTTATTCAGGTGTTTGCTGTAACTTTGCGCGCTTTTAGTGTGTCCTTCAATAGAGGACGTTGTACACACAACAAGAATCAATACAGAAACAGGCACTGGATATACCACAGATAATAAACGTTGGATATCAGGAAATCCACCGCGAATCAATCTAACCGCTGATAAAACATAAACTTATCACGAATTGAAAATTAAATAGTTCTTGGCTGAATGCGGAAATATAGTTATGAGAACATGCAGGCAGATAATAATACTTTTAACCGTTATGGCAGTCGCTATAGCGGGCGAGAACAGTATAGATGCTGCTGAAAAGGTTCGTGTAAGAGGTGATACAGTGGGAGAGGAATTGACGAGAGGTGATACGGTGAGTGGAGATGTGGTAGGCAGAGAAGTGGAAAAAGGCGATACGCTGAGGGTGGATACGGTGAGTAAACGCAATGGGAAGATAACGTCACCTATACACTATACGGCGAGCGATTCGATAGTGCTGACAGGGAACGGGATAGCGACTCTGCACGGGAGCGGCAAGGTTAACTATGAGAAGATGGAACTGACATCGGCATATATGCGTTTTGTGATGGATAGCAACTTGGTATATGCGTCAGGCGTGTTGGATACGGCAGAGAACGAGATTGTGGGTAAACCTGTGTTCAAAGAAGGCAAAGACAGTTACGAGAGCGATGAGATTACGTACAATATTAAAACAGGCAAGGGTTTTATACGCAATGTAGTGACAGAGCAAGGGGAGGGGTATGTTGTAGCGGACAAGACCAAACGTGCAGACAGCGAAACGATGATGATGGCAGGGGGTAAATATACGACTTGCAATAATCACGCGCAGCCGCACTTTTACCTGAACATGACGAGAGCGAAGGTGAAACCCGGAGACTACATAGCGACCGGTCCGGCATATATGGTGGTGGGCGATGTCCCTGTTCCGTTAGCTATCCCGTTCGGATATTTTCCATTCACTAATAGTTATTCAAGCGGTCTGATAATGCCTACTTTTGGCGATGACTATTCGAGAGGATTGTACTTACGCGGTTTAGGTTACTACTTTGCCATCAACGACTACATTGACTTGGAGGTAACCGGCGATATATACACGAAAGGCACATGGGCGGTATATGCGGCATCAAACTACGTCAAGCGATACAGGTTCAGAGGCAATATACAGTTCAATTACCGTTCTGACAAGACGAGCGAGCGAGGGATGCCGGACTACACGGAAAGCACCAATATGCGTTTGGTATGGAGTCACCAGCAAGATGCCAAAGCCAATCCTTTCAACAGTTTTTCGGCAAGCGTCAATTTCTCGACAAGCGGTTATAACCGCAGCAATATCAACACCTATTACAACGGTGCGTTGAACTCGGAGAATGTCAAGTCGAGCAGTATCAACTACACCCAAAGGTTTCCGGAAAGTCCGTGGTCGATATCAATGAGTGCTCTGTTAAGTCAACAGACCAAAGACTCAACCTTGACCGCAACCTTACCCGATGTGAGTGTCAATATGAGTTCTGTTTATCCGTTCAAGCGCAAGAACAGAGTGGGCAAAGAGCGATGGTACGAGAAAATAAAAATGTCATACTCGGCTAACTCGAAGATAGCGGTGTCGCATATCAAGGAGAAGCAGTTTTTCCATTCGGACTTTATGCGCGACTGGCAGACGGGCATAAAGCACTATGTGCCTATCAGTGCGTCGTGGACGGTATTGAAATACTTGAGTATTACTCCTTCAATCAATCTGACCGACAGGATGTACTTCAGTCGTATCAATCAAAGTTGGAACGAGGAGACACAGGCATTGCAAAGGGATACGACAACAGGCTTCTACAATGTGTTTGACTTTAATGCATCGCTGAGTTTTTCGACCAAACTATACGGTTTCTATATGCCTTCCCGCAAACTGTTCGGGGACAAGGTGGATAGGTTCAGGCATGTGTTCACCCCAACCATCAGTGCCAACTACAGACCCGATTTCGGAACAAAGTTCTGGGGGTACTATGGGTCGTATAATCAGGCACTTTACACCGATTCGGTGGATGCGGTGACTGGTCTGTACGTGCCTCGGATGGACGAGTTGGGGCAACCGATGTACCTGACACAGACCTACTCCCGATACACAAACGGCATCTATGGCAATGCATCGCAGGGAATGCAGGCGAACCTTCACTTCTCGCTGCAAAACAACATAGAAGTGAAGATACGCAACGACAAAGATACGACGAGCAAAGAGCAGTACAAGGTGTATAGCGTGATTGACAACATAGGCATTACGGGCGGTTATAACTTTGCCGCCGATTCAATGAACTGGGAGAACTTCGGTGTTCAACTGAGGCTGAAAATACCTGTGGTGGACTATACAATCAACTTGAGCGGACAGTTCGACCCGTATATGTACCAACTGAATGCCGCTGGTCAGCCTGTGCGCACGGATAAACAGTACTGGAGCAACGGCAGGTTCCCGCACTTTTTAGGAACGAACTTCAACTTCAGTTACACACTGACGGGTGATAAACTGCGTAAGTGGTTCACACCCAAAGATAAACGTGACAGTCAGGAAGGAGATGATAGCGGTATAGACCCCGTGACCACCAATGAGGACGGAAGTATCAATCACGGCAAGAATGCACCCGTGCCAAGCACAATGGATGACGGCTATGTCAAGACCGAAATACCATGGTCCATATCAATTAACTATGGCATACACTACACGCAAGTCGGCGGCTTTGACTACGAGCGTATGTACCCCAAGATGGGCATAGTTCAGACTATGGGCATATCGGGAACGATAGCCCTGGGCAAAGGCTGGAAAGCAACTGCCACAACGAACATAGACTTTACGGCTAAGAAATTGTCATATACTAACTTCACGGTGAGTAGGGACTTGCACTGTTGGAACATGTCAGCCAGTTTCGTGCCTTTCGGCCCGTATAAGAGTTACACATTCCATATAGGTGTGAACGCATCGATGCTTAAGGATCTGAAGTATGACAAGAGTTCAAGCGACAATACTAACAGGAAAGTGACATGGTGGTAAACAAAGCATAACTAATAAACATAAATATAATGGATTACGATTTTCAAGCCATTGAGAAGAAATGGCAGCAAGAGTGGGACAAACGTGGTGCTTACGAGGTGAAGAATCCTACTGGCGAGGAGCCGGGGAAGGAGCCTTATTATGTGTTGGATATGTTTCCTTATCCGAGCGGGGCAGGTCTGCATGTGGGGCATCCGTTGGGTTATATAGCCTCAGACATAGTGGCGCGCTACAAACGTCAGAAAGGGTATAACGTACTACACCCGATGGGCTTTGACGCATACGGTCTGCCTGCAGAACAATACGCCATACAGACCGGTCAGCATCCCGAAATAACGACCGAAAAGAACATCAAACGTTACGTTGAGCAACTGCGTAAGATAGGTTTCTGCTACGATTGGAAGCGGTCGGTCCGCACCTGTGATCCGGATTTTTACCGCTGGACGCAATGGGCGTTCTCGCAGATGTTCAACTCATATTATGATACTGACAGACAGCAAGCCAGACCTATAAGCGAACTTGTGTCACGGTGGGAGAAAGAGGATCCAACGTGGCAGACGTTGAGCGAAAAAGAACAGCAGGCACGTCTGATGGACTATCGCATAGCCTATTTAGCCGATACGAAAGTTAACTGGTGTCCCCAATTAGGGACAGTTCTGGCAAACGATGAAGTGAGTGAGGGGCTGAGCGTCAGAGGCGGTTATCCAGTGGAGCAGCGAGTGATGCGTCAGTGGTGTCTGAGGGTAAGCGCGTATGCCGGCAGACTATTGGAAGGTTTGGACAAGATAGACTGGACGGAGAGCCTGAAAGATACACAGCGCAATTGGATAGGACGGTCGGAAGGAGCTGAAATGCAATTCAATATCAAAGGTCAAGACGAGCCTTTCACTATCTTTACGACCCGCGCTGATACCGTATATGGCGTGACATTTATGGTATTGGCTCCGGAAAGCGAATATGTGCAACGAGTTGTAACAGAGGAACATAAAACCGAGGTGGAAGAATACCTTGCATGGGTCAGACACCGCACAGAGCGCGAACGTATAGCCGACCGCAAAGTGACCGGTGTTTTTACTGGCAGTTTTGCCATCAACCCATTGACAGAGAAAGAGATACCAATCTATATAAGCGATTATGTATTGGCAGGCTATGGTACGGGGGCAATAATGGCCGTTCCTGCACACGACAGTCGTGATTACGCTTTTGCCAAACACTTCAACCTGCCTGTCATACCCCTGATTGAGGGTGCGGATGTAAGCGAACAGAGTTTCGATGCCAAAGAAGGCAGAATGATCAATTCGGGCATACTCAATGGTTTGGAAGTGAAAGACGCAATAGCCAGAATGAAAGCATACATAAAGGAGAAAGGTATTGGCAGGGTGAAAGTCAATTATCGTCTGCGTGACGCTATTTTCTCTCGCCAGCGCTATTGGGGCGAACCGTTCCCCGTGTATTACAAAAATGAGATGCCATACCTTATTCCTGATGAGTGTCTGCCGTTGCAACTGCCTGAGGTCAAAGACTTTAAACCGACCGAAGACGGTCAGCCGCCACTTGGCAATGCACAGGTATGGGCTTGGGATGAGAAAAATAATCAAGTGGTAGATAAAGCATTGATAGACAATACGACAGTCTTTCCTCTTGAGCTTTGTACAATGCCCGGTTTCGCCGGTTCGTCTGCATACTACCTGCGCTATATGGACAACAAGAACGACAAGGCTCTCGTCAGCCGTGAAGCCAACAGATATTGGCGGCAAGTCAATCTGTATATAGGGGGTACAGAACATGCGACTGGCCACCTTATTTATTCGAGATTCTGGAACAAGTTCCTCTACGACTTGGGGTGCGTGTGTGAAGACGAGCCGTTCAAGAAACTTATCAATCAGGGAATGATTCAGGGGCGAAGTAACTTTGTCTATCGCTATATAGGCGAAGGTGCATCCGGCAATCTGTATATCAGTTACAATCTGATAGAAAACCCCGAATACAAAGGCAAAGTGCAACCTATACACGTGGACGTGAACTTGGTACATAATGATGTGTTGGACGTGAATGCTTTCCGTCTGTGGATGCCCCAATATAAGAACGCCCAGTTCGTGTATGCAGATGGCAGCAAGATGGATGAGGACAACCCGTATATAAGTATGCAACAAGAAAAAAACTATATATGCGGTTGGGCAGTGGAAAAGATGTCAAAATCGATGTACAACGTGGTTAATCCGGACGATATAGTGGAACATTACGGAGCAGACACACTGCGTCTTTATGAGATGTTCCTCGGTCCGTTGGAGATGTCCAAACCGTGGGACACTAACGGTATAGACGGCGTACACCGCTTCTTGCGCAAACTATGGAACATGTATGAAAACATCAGTGATGGTGAACCGACTAAAGAGGAACTGCGCTCACTGCACAAACTGATTAAGAAAGTGACGTGGGACATTGAACACTACTCGTTCAACACCTCTATTCCTGCCTTTATGATAGCGCAGAACGAGTTGTCAGCACTCAAATGCAATAAACGTGCAGTCCTTGTGCAGATAGCCGTTCTTTTGGCTCCTTTTGCACCGCATATAGCCGAAGAAATGTACCATAGATGTCAGAATGACGGTTTGGTGATAGATGCCGAGTGGCCGGAGTGGAACGAGCAATACCTTGAAGAGAGCGGGGTCAAATACCCTGTACAGTTCAACGGCAAAGTGAAATTCACTATCGAGTTGCCCAAGGGAATGAGCAAAGAAGAGGTTGAGAAAGCGGTTCTTGCTACTGAAGATGCCGGCAAATATCTCAACGGGAATGCTCCGAAACGTGTGATTGTAGTACCGGACAAGATAGTCAATATAGTGCTGTAACAACCACCAGCATTTAGAAAAGTGCCATAAAAACAATCAAGATGCTTCATAAGGCATCTTGATTGTTTATTAGTGCAGGATCTTGTAAATCAGTTCCTTCCAAAGGTCTTCATCGGTGGCGGAAGGATTGTCGATACCCTTTAAACGAGCATCCGTTTCGCGGAAATACCCGATGATACGGAACGTCTTGCCTGCGGAGAAACGCCGCGCAGCCATCGCGTAGTCCTTCACGAAGAAAGGCGGCACACCCAGTGCCGGTCCCGCCACACGCTCCGACTTGTCGGCAAGGTAGTGGTAAATCATCAGGTTGGCGAAGAAATTGTACAGCACACCCAGTTCCTTGATCATCGGGTGCAGCTTGGACGAGGCGAAATACCGGGTGATGCGGTTCGCCTTGACCACGTCACCCGCTATCAGGGCGTTCTGCAACTCAAAGACGTTGAAGTCCTTGGATATGCCGAGGTTGCGCTCGATGAGTGCCGCGTCAATGCGGTTCTGCCCTTCCGGCATACCGAGAATGAGCTTGTCCACCGCTTTCACCACGCCCGCCATATCCGTGCCGATATAGTCGGACAGGAGTTGAGGAACACTGCGGTCCACGGTGATATTGATTTGCCTTTCACGGATTGCGGTATCAAGATAATTCTGTATCCATGCCGCCATCTGGTAGTCGCGCAGTTTGTCCGACTGCATCCACACGCCGCCGTTCTTCTCGAAGTTCTTCCACACGGTCAGTCGCTTGTCGGGCGTGCCGAACTTGTAGCAGATGACCAGCACAGTATTCGGCTGGGGATGCTCCATATACAGGGCGAGTGACTCCCATTTCTTGACGGTCTGCGCCTCTTTGACGATGACCACCTTTCTGCCGCCCATCATCGCGAAGCCGCGTGCGTGTCCGATGACGGGGGATATGTCGTCGCCGGGCAGATCCTTGCCATAGACCACCATCTGGTCCATCTCACGTGCCGCATCGTCCAAGACGTTTTGTTCCATGAACTGGCACGCCATATCGATGTAGTACGGCTCCTCGCCGCACAGCATATACGCCGTGGCATCGTACTGCCCCTTGCGGAGGGCTTTCATCAGTTCATCGTACTTGGTCATCGCTACGTCTCGTATTTGAGGTTCTCGAATCCCTGTCCGAACACGCCGCGTGTGGGGGTCTCGCTGATAAAGGCTGCCGGGTCAATCTCATGCACGATGCGGAAAATCTTAATGGCCTCCGACTTGCGCACGACGAGTATAATCAGTTTGGTCTCATGCTTGGTATAGGCGCCTTCCGCTTCAAGGAATGTCACACCGCGTCCGACTCGGGTCATAATCGCATCGGCAATCCGCTCGTACTCTTTGGAGAAGATGAAGAACTGCACGCTCTGCCGCCCGCGTCCCAGCACCCAGTCAACAGCCTGTGTCTCCACGAACACGTAGCACAGTCCGAACAGCAGCTGCTCAACCCTTGTCACCTCGGGCAGGAACCATGCGCTAGCGATAATCAGCACGTCAATCAGGAAAAGGGCGCGTCCCATCGTTATATGCCGGTACTTGTTCACAATCATCGCGATGATGTCCGTGCCGCCTGTGTTGCCGTTGTTCACGTACACGATACCCAGTCCCGCGCCGTTCAATATACCGGCAAGGATAATCGCCATAAACGGATCGGTAATCAACGGCTGCTCGGGCACTGTGAACACGCGCAGCCAAACCGTCATCCAGAAGATGCCGTAGAACGTGCGCAAACAGGTCTTCCAACCTAATAGTATGACTGCTACGATGACAAGTATCAGGTTGATGCTCAGCGAACTCAACCAGATGGGAACTGCCTCGCCGGACGCGAAATAGATGATTTCGCATATACCCGTCATACCGCCGCCGATAACGGCGTGGGGAATCAGCACCTGGTTCACCACAAAACCGTACGGCAGGCAGCAGACGGCTATCATCAGCAGTTCCTTGACCTCAATGAGTATTTTCTTGCGATTCAGTTCCACCAGAACTATAAACTTTCAACTAAAACTTCGCTACGAGATTACGATCGCCCCAGCCGTTGTCCACACGGCTGACGGGGATCCAGAACTTGTTTTCAGCCACCCACTTGGTCGGATAGGCGGCTTTCTGACGGCTGTAGGCGTGGTGCCATTCGTCGGCGACTATCTCATATTCGGGGTGCGGGGCGTTGAGCAGCACGTTGTCCTTCGCGTCCGCCTTGCCGGTCTCAATCTCGCGTATCTCCTCGCGGATGGTGAGCAGCGCATCGATGAACTGGTCCATCTCGTGCTTGCTCTCGCTCTCGGTCGGCTCAACCATCAGCGTGCCGTGAACAGGGAAGGAGAGGGTGGGGGCGTGATAGCCGAAGTCCATCAGACGCTTGGCTATATCCGTTTCGGTTACGCCGATAGCATGGAACTGGCGGCAGTCGAGAATCAGCTCGTGGCCGACTCTGCCCGTCACGCCGGTATAGACGATGCCGTAAGCGTCCTTCAGTTTCTTCGCCATATAGTTGGCTGACAGGATGGCAGTAGCCGTGGCCTCACGCAGTCCCTCATAGCCCATCATACGGATGTAGCCGTAGCTGATGAGTGCCATGTTGGCGTTGCCGTAGAGAGCCGATGATACGCGGTTGTTGTCCTCCGTAGGCATACATTCCACAAGGTGCTTGGCGCAGCAGATAGCGCCCACACCGGGACCGCCGCCGCCGTGAGGCGAAGCGAACGACTTGTGCAGGTTCAAGTGGCATACATCGGCTCCGATAAATCCGGGGTTGGTGTAGCCTATCTGCGCGTTCATGTTCGCGCCGTCCATATAGACCTGACCGCCGTTCTTGTGGATGATTTCGCACATCTCGCGGATGGCCATCTCGAAGATACCGTGCGTTGAAGGATAGGTGATCATGCAGCCTGCCATCACGTCCTTGTTGGCTTCGGCTTTCTCGCGCCAGTCGTTGAGGTCGGTGTTGCCGTTCTCGTCGCACTTGATGACCACGGGAGTGAAGCCCGCCTGAACGCACGAAGCGGGGTTGGTGCCGTGTGCCGAAGCGGGGATAAGCAGCACCTTGCGGTTGTCCTGTCCCTGACGGTGCAGGTATTCGCGGATGGTCACCAGACCCGTGTATTCGCCTGCCGCGCCGCTGGTCGGCTGCAGGTTGCATGCGGCAAAGCCCGTGATGGAAGCCAGTTGGTTCTGCAGTTCGTCTAACATCTCGTTGAAGCCTTCGGTCTGGTCCTGCGGAGCCAATGGATGAACAGCCATCCAGCCCGGCATCGTGATGGGTATCATCGCCGCTGCGGGGTTCAGTTTCATCGTGCAGCTGCCTAACGGAATCATTGTGTGGGTCAGGCTGATGTCCTTGCGGTCGAGGCGTTTGATATAACGCATCATCTCCGTCTCGGTGTGGTATTTCTTGAATACTTCCGCCTGCATATAGTCCACGTCTCTTACGCGGCTCTCGTCAATCGCCCACAGACCTTTGAAGGCATCCTCCGACTGCTCATACTGCGGCTGGTTGCCGGTCAGTTCGGCGAAGAGGTCGATGAGGTTGTTCATATCGTCTAATGTGACGGTCTCGTCGAGGCTGATGCCCACGAAGTCCTTGCCGTAGTAGAGGTTGATGCCGCAGTCGAGGGCTTTCTCCTGCAGCGCGCTTACGTCCTTCACGTGGAAGCGCAGCGTGTCGAAGAACTCCGTGTTGTCCTGCTCGATGCCGTAGGCCTGCATCAGTTCGTTCAGATAGACGGCGCGGCCGTGGATGCCCTCGGCTATCTCGCGGATGCCCTCCGCCCCATGGTAAACGCCGTAGAAGCCCGCCATCATAGCGCACAGAGCCTCGGCGGTGCAGATGTTGGAGGTCGCTTTCTCACGTTTGATATGCTGTTCGCGGGTCTGCAACGCGAGACGGTAAGCGGGATGGTCGTAGGTGTCTTTGCTCAGACCGATGATACGACCCGGCATGTCGCGCTTGAACTCGTCGCGGGTTGCCATATAGCCGGCTGTCGGACCGCCGAAGCCCATCGGCAGACCGAAACGCTGCGCCGTGCCGCACATGATGTCGGCATCTAACGGACGCAGCAGAGCCATCGCCATCAGGTCAGCCACCACGGTCACTTTCATCCCCGCCTTGTGGCAGTCGTCAATGAAGGCGGCGTAGTCCTCGATGCTTCCGTCCGCATTCGGCAGCTGCACTAACGCACCAAAATATTCAGCCGAAGGCTCAAACGCGGCGTAGTCGCCCGTCACAATCTCTATGTCCTGCCCATTGGCACGGGTGCGGAGGACGCTCATCGTGTTCTCGAACACCTTACTGTCCACGAACACTTTCTTTACGCCGTTCTTCACCTGTTCACGCGAGCGCAGGTTGCGCATCATCGTCACGGCTTCGGCGGCGGATGTGGCCTCGTCCAACAGCGAGCAGTTGGCAAGCGGCAGACCCGTCAGGTCGCTCACCATCGTCTGGAAGGTGAACAGTGCCTCCAAACGCCCTTGGCTGACCTCGGCTTGATAGGGGGTGTATGAGGTGTACCATACGGGGTTTTCCAACACGTTGCGGGCAATCACCGCAGGGGTGACCGTGCCGTACCAGCCGCGGCCGATAAGGCTCTTGTAGGGCAGGTTCTCCGCCGCCATATCGGCGATGCTGTCCAAATGCTCCTGCTCCGTCATCGGCTCGTCCAGTTCAAGAGGCTTGTCAAGCAGGATGTCTTTCGGCATCGTCTGCTCTATGAGCTGTTCCATCGACTCAACGCCTACCTCGGCAAGCATCTCTTTCTTTTCTTCTTCACTGAGACCTATATGTCTCTTGTTCAGATAATTGACTTTCATAGTTGTTTATTTTGTTTTTGATATGGTTACTTTGTTTAATCCAGGCAGTTGTCTAATGCCTGTTCTATCTTCTCGCGGTCTAAGTGCTGGCCTATGAACACGAGTTTCTGCATACGGTCGCCGTATTTCTCGTCCCAGTCGCGCCGCAGAATGGGATCCTGCGCCATCAGCTGCATCAGTTCCTCCTTTGGCATCGTGGCGTAGAACTCGCCCGCCTGCTTGAGGTTGAACTGACGGCCCGCCTGCTCGAACAGGTAGCACATGTCCGGCTCGTTGGAGAAGTAGCACATCCCCTTGCAGCGGATGATGCGCTTGTCCCACAGCCGCGCCACAAAGTCGTCAAAACGGTTCAGACTGAACGGACGGCGGCGGTAATAGACAAACGTCCCGACACCGTACTCCTCCGCCTCGCCCTCATCGTCATGATGGTGGTGGTGGTGATGATGTTCGTGTTCATCCTCATGCTCGTGGTGATGCCCGTGTTCCTCATCCTCATCCTCATCTTCCACAGCGCCTTCCACGCCCTGGATCCACGCCGCACTGCCTGCCACATCGTCAAAGCGGAACAGACCCGTGTCCAGCAGCCTTTCCATCGGCACATCGCACCAGTCGCAGTCGATAATTTCCGCCGTGGGCTGGATGGCGCGGATGACGGCACGTACGTGTGCGCGTTCTTCCGCGCTGATTTCCGACGCTTTGTTCAGGAGAATGAGGTTGCAGAACTCAATCTGTTGGATCACTAACGAGGCAAGGTCCTCCTCGTCCAGGTCTTTTCTTTGCAGTTCGTCACCCGATGCGAACTCGTCCCGCAGCCGCAACGCGTCCACCACGGTCACTATGCAGTCTAACCTCGGATAGGGGTCTTCGGTGAAAGGCACCATCCGCGTGTAGTTGCATATAGTCTGCGCAATGGGGGCAGGTTCGCAGATGCCGCTCGCCTCAATCACGATGTAGTCGAACTGACGGGCGGCGCACAGGTCGTGCAGCTGCTGTATCAGGTCCATCTTCAGCGTGCAGCAGATGCAGCCGTTCTGCAACGCCACGAGGTTGTCGTCCTGCGAGGAGACGATTCCGCCTTTCTGAATCAGGTCGGCATCGATGTTCACCTCCCCGAGGTCGTTCACTATCACGGCGAACCGGATACCTTTCTCGTTCGTCAAAACCCTGTTGAGCAGCGTTGTTTTGCCGCT
>JAIKXR010000103.1 GCA_024683975.1 Paludibacteraceae bacterium | reverse complement strand
GGCCGTCAGTTCGACGGTCTGTGTGGCGTACTCGGTCTGCTTGCCGGTCACGGCTATCTTCGTGTCGCCTTTGACGGGTTGCCCTTTGTCGTCCCAGGTGCAGTTCCAAACCTCTATGTATGTCTCTTTGGTGCCGCTTCGAGGACCGAAACTGAGCTTGAGCCGGCCTGCCACGGCTGCTTTCTTGAACGCGCAGTAGCCCGAACTGTTGAGTTTGATACCTTTCAAGCCGTTGTTCGTTCCGGCAGGGTCATTCACTTTGTTGTTGTAATACAAACCGTTGTCGGGACTGCTCGACGGAGCTGCTTCCGTATAGTCCCAGAGGAGGTCGTTCTCCCCGGCCGTAGCAGCGAGGCTCATGAGCGCCGCCACCATCAAATAGAGGTACTTTTTCATATGATATACATTGTTTTTTTGCGTACGCGCACACTTATGCAAGTTAAATCGGCCGCAAAATTACAAAAAAAATTTGATACGTGCAAATTATTTTGTATTTTTATACAAAAATGCGCATATCCAGCGAAGTCTGTGTTATCTATTCTTCTTATTGTATATATACAAAGTATATATACGGTCGTTAGCACTATTTTTCCGCGTGTTTTTGTGTTATCCTACTGCTATCCTACTGCTATCTTACTGCTATCCTACGGCATGACATGCTTACGGATAGCTAAATACTATAATGAGCATTGAGGAAATTGTAGCGAGAATCGACAAGGGCAGGTGATTTCCGAACTCGTTGCGGATGTTAGAAAGTTCTATTTTTCTCATGATTTTTTGATGTTTAAAATTTTACAAACCATAATACGAACTTCTCGATCTTCTACGGCACCAAAAACCGCAAATTCTTAAAAACAAACAATTTATTCTTAATTAATGACAATTGATTTTATGCTAGGTTCAAATTTTTGAGACGCATAAAAACATACAAAGCAACAGTTCATTGCTTTGTCAAAAATGTTCTATATTGCGCAAAGAAAATAAGGCTCTTGAAGACATTTTTTCATGGTTATTACTTTTTTACACCTTCGAAGGAGTCGACGATTTTGATTTTGATGTCCTCGAACGAATCGACGATCTTGACCTTGACATCTTCGAACGAATCGACGATCTTGACCTTGCCGCAGAGAGGTAGGGCTGCCATCGAGCACAGGGCGGCAGCGACACAGAAGAAGAGGAGAAAAATTCGTTTCATATGCCAAAAAGTTTGATTTTCGGCCGCAAAGGTACTGCTTTTTTTGCAGATATGCAAATAAATTATATTTTATTTGAAAAAAAAATGCCCGAACGCTTGCATATATGCAAAATTTGTTGTATCTTTGCACGCTCAATTAAAAAACTGATATGGATATTACACATGAGGAATTAGTGAATGCGTTGCAGACCTATTTCGGTTTTGACACATTCAAAGGGAATCAGGAAGCCATCATCCGTAATGTGATGGAAGGCAAAGACACATTCGTTCTGATGCCGACAGGCGGCGGTAAAAGCCTCTGCTTTCAGTTGCCGTCGCTGCTGATGGACGGCATGGCCATTGTCATCTCTCCGCTGATAGCGCTGATGAAGAACCAGGTGGATGCGATGCGCAACTACTCGGAAGAGGAAGGCGTGGCGCATTTCATCAACTCGAGCCTCAGCCGTCCGGAGATAGCGGCCGTCAAAGCAGATGTGCTGTCCGGCAAGACCAAGCTGCTCTATCTCGCGCCGGAGAGCCTGCAGAAGAACGAGAACGTGGATTTTCTCCAGGGCGTGAAGATATCGTTCTACGCCGTGGACGAGGCGCATTGTATATCCGAATGGGGTCACGACTTCCGTCCGGAGTACAGTCAGATACGCAGTATGGTGCAGCGTGTGGGCGTGGCGCCTATCATCGCCTTGACCGCTACCGCTACGCCGAAAGTGCAGAAAGATATACAGAAGAACCTCGACATGGTGGATGCAACCGTATTCAAGTCCAGCTTCAATCGTCCGAACCTGTACTACGAAGTGCGTCCTAAGACGGAGGAGGTGGACAAAGACCTGGTGCGCTTCATCCGGAGCATGGAAGGCAAGTCGGGCATCGTCTATTGTCTGGCGCGGAAGGAAGTGGAGGACCTGGCGCAAGTGCTGCAAGTGAACGGCATCAGTGCACGTCCGTACCATGCCGGCATGGATGCACCGACGCGTACCGCCAATCAGGACGCATTCCTGATGGAGGAGTGCCAGGTGATAGTGGCGACGATAGCCTTCGGTATGGGAATCGACAAACCCGATGTGCGGTTCGTGGTGCACTACGACATACCCAAGTCGCTCGAGGGCTACTACCAGGAGACAGGCCGTGCCGGTCGTGACGGAGGAGAAGGGATCTGTCTCTGTTTCTACTCGCCCGACGACATAGAGCGTCTGCGGCGCTTCCAGCAAGGCAAGACACCCAAAGAGATAGGTATCGGCAATCAGTTGCTGTTCGAGACGCAGAGTTATGCCGAATCGACCTTGTGCAGGCGCAAACTGCTGCTCCATTACTTTGGCGAGGAATATACGGAAGAGAAATGCGGCAACTGCGACAACTGCCGCAAGACCTACAAGATGATCGACGCCAGCGAGCTTCTACAGATAACGCTGGAGACCATTCATCAGGTGAGCGAGAAGCAGAAAGCCGAACACATCGTCGATATCCTGCACGGTAACCAGACCGCCGAAGTGATGAGTTATCACCACGACGACCTGGAGAACTACGGTGCGGCCGCCGACATGGAAGAGAGCACGCTGCACGCCATCATCCGGCAGGCGCTGCTCGACGGATTCATCAAGAAAGATGTGGATTCGTACGGCGACCTCAAACTGACGAAGAGCGGAAACAAGTTCATCCACAAACCCGGCAAGTTCGAAGTGCCGATCGAGATACACGACGACGAGGACGAGATCATGGAAGGCGCAGCGACCTGTGCCGCAGCCGACGAGGTGCTGTTCTCCATCCTCAAAGATATACGCCGCAAGACAGCCAAACGGAACGATGTGCCTCCGTTCGTCATATTCCAGGACCCGAGCCTCGAAGCCATGGCCACCACCTACCCCATCACGATGGAGGAGCTGCTGACGATCCCGGGCGTGGGTATAGCCAAAGCCAAACGGTACGGAGAAGAGTTTCTGCGCGTGATCAAAGAGTATGTGGAGGAGAACGAGATAATACGGCCGGACGATATGCGGATCCGTACCGTGGCCAAGAAATCGACCCGGAAGAAACAGATCATACAGGCCATCGACAGGCGTGTGGACCTGGACGACCTGGCGGAGAGCTGCGGAATGTCGATGGAAGAGATGATGGACGAACTCGAGGCGATAGTGTTCTCCGGAACGAAAATCAACATCAACTACTTCATCAAAGAAGTGGTCGATCCCGACGAGGAGGAAGAGATATACGACTACTTCAAGAATGCCGAGAACGACAACATCAAATTGGCGATGGAGGAGCTGGGCGAGGATTATTACGACGAGATGCATGTAAGGCTCGTAAGGTTGAAGTTCCACTGCGACCTTGGAAATTAAGTCATTTACGATTTGGTCATTTACGATGTACGATTTATTGGGTCATTGAGCCATTTAGGCATTTATGATTAAAGGGCAAGTGGATTTTATCTCATTGGGCTGCTCGAAGAACTTAGTGGATACAGAGCGGGTAATGCGGCAGTTGGAAGCGGCAGGATGGACTTGTGTGCACGATCCCGAGAAGCCGAACGGCGAGATATGCGTGATCAACACCTGCGGGTTCATCGGCGACGCCAAAGAAGAGAGCATCCATATGATCCTGCAGATGGCCGAACGCAAGAAGCGGGGACAGTTGCGGCAACTGATTGTGATGGGCTGCCTGAGCGAACGCTACCGCGCCGAACTGGAAGAGGAGATACCGGAGGTGGATGCTTATTTTGGCAAATTTGACTTTGCCAAAATAGTTGAAAGTTTAAAGTTGAAAGTTGAAAGATATCGCTGCGCTCCTTTTGAGCGGAAGCTGACGACGCCGAAGCACTATGCGTATCTGAAGATAAGTGAGGGCTGCAACCGGATGTGCTCGTATTGCGCCATACCGCTCATCACGGGACGGCACACGAGCCGACCCAAAGCGGAGATACTGGACGAGGTACGGTGGCTGGTGAGCCAGGGCGTCAAGGAGTTGAATGTCATTGCACAGGACCTCAGCAGTTACGGGACGGATTTAATGGCGAATGGCGAAAGGTTAATGGCGAATGGCGAAAGGTTAATGGCGAATGGGGCGAAAGGACGGCATTTGTTGCCGGAGTTGGTGGATGAGATGGCGCAGATAGAGGGTGTGGAATGGATACGGTTGCACTATGCCTACCCGACGGATTTTCCGGAGGAGCTGTTAGAGGTGATGGCCAAGCGACCGAACGTGTGCAAGTACCTCGACATAGCCTTGCAGCATTGTACCGACCATATGCTGGGCCTGATGCGGAGGCATATCACACGGGCAGAACAGGATGCCTTAATCCGCAAGATACGCGAACGGGTACCCGGAATATACATCCGTACGACGCTGTTGGTAGGCCATCCGGGTGAGACGGAGGAAGACTTTGAGGCGCTAAAGGAATGGGTGCGCGAGATGCGGTTCGAACGAATGGGA
>JAIKXR010000046.1 GCA_024683975.1 Paludibacteraceae bacterium | reverse complement strand
TCCGCAATCTGACTATACGACGGCAGGTGACGGTTGCTGCGCTGCTTCCATAGTGCCATCATCTCCTCAAGGCTTCTGCCTCTGCGGTCATATTCCTCATCTGGATATACTAAAGCCACCAATTTACCCTCGCGCATCACTACTACCGACTCTAATATGCCGCCGCGACCGTTAACCACATCCTCCACCTCTTCTGGGTAGATGTTCTGACCGTTTGAACCCAGCAGCATATTCTTGATTCTTCCGCGTATGAAGATATTGCCTTGCGCATCTATCACACCCAAGTCGCCGGTCTTCAGCCAGCCGTCTTCCGTGAACACCGCTTTAGTGGCTTCTTCGTTCTTGTAGTAGCCTGTCATATTGGCTTCACCCTTAACTTGTATCTCGCCTACCACATTCTGTGGGTCGCGTGAATCAATACGTATCTCCATACGATCCACTATCTTTCCGCAACTGTGAGGTATGAACTCACTCCAAGGCGTATAACCAATCAACGGACCGCACTCCGTCATCCCGTAACCTACCAAGAACGGGAAACCGATATCCTTCAGGCATTTCTCTGTTTCCGCACTCAACGCTGCTCCGCCTATTATCAAACTCTCTACCTTACCGCCGAATGCATCCATCAAACCGTCATACACTTTCTTTTTTATCATCTTGCCGAAGATTGGCATATTCCATATCATACGTACAAAAGGATTGCGTACACGGGGACGCAGTTTCTTCTGATAAATCTTCTCTATTATCAACGGTACCATAAAAATAAGATACGGCTGACACTCCTTGAACGCTTTCATCAGCGTCGGAACCGACATTCGGGGTATGAAGAACACGTGGGTGCCGCCTGCCACTTGATACAGGAACTCAAACGCCATTCCGAACATGTGGGCCAACGGCAGCAATGATACAATATTCTTGCTTGGGTCGTTAGGTATATTCTCATGACCGAATGTAACGTTCGTACTCAGAGAACGATATGTCAGCATCACGCCCTTCGGATTACCCGTTGAACCGGAGGTGTAGTTGATCAGCGCGAGGTCGTCAAGGTTGTCGTCCTGATAATGCACGTCTTTTGCGGTATAACCATTAGGGTGAGCCTCTGCGAACATCTTGTCCATGTTCAGTATGGCTTTCTCCACCTCGTCATCCTTTGCGTACATCACGTTGAAATCCATATACGTAATGATGGCGCGTAAATTAGGCATGTTCTCCGCCTTGATTTTCTTTGCCACCATCGGACCTGCCATCAGTATCTTTGCCTCCGAGTGATTGACAAGGTTCTCAATATCAGTCCCTGTGAAATCCGGCAATATGCTTACCCCCACTGCTCCGTACGCTAATATGGACAGGTAACTTACCCCCCAGTTACTGCTGTTTACTCCGCAGAAGGCTATCTTGTCGCCTTTCTTTACACCGCATGCCTCATAGACCAAACGCAGTTTCTCCATCAATATGGCTATCTCACCATAGGTGTAACTCGTCTTCTCTCCGAAATCGGTGAATGCAGGACCATCCCAGTTTGTCTGCATTATTCTGTTCACGTATGTGAAAAAGTGTGTTGTAGGTGTCATCTCTTATCTGTTTTTATACATTTCTTCGTAGTATTTCTCATATTCGCCCGATGTTATTCTGTCCATCCATTCCTGATTGTCCAAGTACCATCTCACGGTCTTTTCTATGCCTTCTTCAAACTGGAGGCTCGGCTCCCAGCCAAGTTCCTTTTGCAACTTGCGAGAGTCAATGGCATAACGCATATCGTGTCCCGCACGGTCGGTCACGTACGTAATAAGATTCATGTCCTCACCATCTGCGCGGCCTAACAAACGGTCCACCGTCTTTATCAATACTTTGATAATGTCAATGTTCTTCCATTCGTTGAACCCGCCGATGTTGTACGTTTCCGCTATCGCGCCCTTGTGGAAAATCAGGTCGATGGCACGGGCGTGATCCTCCACGTACAGCCAGTCCCGCACATTCTCGCCTTTGCCATATACAGGCAACGGTTTGCGGTGACGGATATTGTTGATGAACAGAGGAATCAGTTTCTCCGGGAACTGGTACGGACCGTAGTTGTTCGAGCAGTTGGTCACGATGGTCGGCATACCGTAGGTGTCGTGGAACGCCCTCACGAAGTGGTCGCTACTCGCCTTCGATGCGGAGTAGGGGCTGTGGGGCATGTACTTCAAGTCCTCTGTGAAGAACTTTTCCCCGTAGGCATGATGATGTTCCGACGATGCTTTTGTCGTGAACGGCGACTCGATACCTTCGGGATGCGTCAGTTCCAGCGCGCCATAGACCTCGTCCGTCGAGATGTGGTAGAAGCGTTTGCCCTCGTATCTCTCCGGCAGCGTCTCCCAGTAGAGTTTGGCAGCTTGCAGCATACTGAGCGTACCCATCACGTTCGTCTGCGCGAACGTGAACGGATCCTTGATGCTGCGGTCCACGTGGCTCTCGGCGGCAAGGTGGATGACACCTTCCACATGTTCCTCTTCCATCAGGCGGTAGATGGTGGCGAAGTCGCACACGTCCGCTTTCACGAAACGGTAGTTGGGCTTGTCCTCTATGTCCTTCAGGTTGGCGAGATTGCCCGCATACGTCAGTTTATCGACATTGATAATCCTGTATTCGGGGTACTTGTTCACGAACAGGCGTACCACATGGCTTCCTATGAAGCCGGCACCGCCGGTGATGATGATGGCTTTCATAGGGCTTCAGAACTTGGTGTTGCGCATGTCACCGCTGCGGAGGAACTCCTCGTGCATGGCCAGGGCCAGCGACAGGTTGTGAGGCGTGTGCGCCGTCTTGGCGGAGGCCAGGTAGGCGCGCATCATGTCCTTGTATTCGGGTGCGACGCAGTTGTCGATGATGGCGTGTGCGCGTTGTATCGGGCTCTTGCCGCGCAGGTCGGCTATGCCCTGTTCGGTGATCAGCACCTTCACGCTGTGCTCCGAGTGGTCTAAGTGGCTGACCATAGGCACGATGCTCGATATGGCACCGCCTTTGGCTGTCGAGGGGGTCGTGAAGATGGAGATATAGGCGTTGCGGGTGAAGTCGCCGCTGCCGCCGATGCCGTTCATCATCTTCGTGCCGCACACGTGCGTCGAGTTGATGTTGCCGAAGATGTCGGCTTCCAATGCCGTGTTGATGGTTATCAGGCCCAGGCGGCGCGCCACCTCGGGGTTGTTGCTGATTTCCTGCGGACGCAGCACGATGCGGCTCTTGAAGAAGTCGATATGGTCGATGATGTCCTGCAGCAGGTCAGCACCGATGGTCAGCGAGCAGCCGCTCGCGAACGTCACGCGCCCCTCTTTCATCAGACCGATGACCGAGTCCTGGATCACCTCCGTGTACATTGTGAAGGGAGGAATATGCGGGTTCTCGCCTAATGCTTTCAGCACCGCGTTGGCTATGTTGCCCACGCCCGACTGGATGGGCAGGAACTGCTTGGGTATGCGTCCGCCGCGCATCTCGTCCTCAAGGAACTGCGCCACGTTAGCGCCGATTTTCTCCGTCGTCTCGTCCGACGGCGTGAACTTGCCTACCTCGTTCGGGCGGTTGGTCTTCACCACGGCGGCGATTTTCTTCGGGTCAACCCTCACGCAGTCCGTACCGATACGGTCGCCCACGTGATAGACGGGTATCTCGCGGCGCATCGGCGGGTCGGCTGGCTCATAGATGTCGTGCATGCCGCGCATCACGGCGGGCATCGCCTCGTTCAGTTCAACTATGATTTTGTCCGCCATACGGCAGATGGTCGGGATGATACCCACGCCTGCCGTCGGGACGATCTCGCCGCGCTCGTTCACCTCACAGGCTTCCACGATGGC
This sequence comes from Paludibacteraceae bacterium, assembly GCA_024683975.1. Taxonomy (GTDB): domain Bacteria; phylum Bacteroidota; class Bacteroidia; order Bacteroidales; family Paludibacteraceae; genus Colicola. The sequence goes on along the minus strand of JAIKXR010000046.1, from coordinate 20,472 downwards.
CACTGTCGGACGGGGCAGGAAGCCGTAGCGCAGGTCCTGTGCCAGTTCCGAGAGGTGCATGTCGAAGTAGTGGATATGCTGGGCGTTCAGTTCGGTGCGCATGTCCTTGCTCGACTGGTAGGGCGAGCGGAAGCTGATGGCTTGTGCGCGGCTCAGTTCGCCGTCGCAGCTGTCGCCCGTTGAAGCACCTGTATAGATGCCAATCTTAAACTCCTCGCCGCGTGCGTGCATCTCTTGAGCCATGTGAGCAATGGCGGTGGGTACTTCTTTCGGCGCGCCGGCGGGCGTGAATCCGCCCATGCCGACTACATCGCCGTTTCGTACAAGTTGTGCAGCCTCCGCCGCACTCATAAATGGTAATGACATATTTCTTCTGTTTTTATGTATTTGTATATGATTGTCTGTTAGATTGTGTATATCTCTGACAGGTACGCATCCTGTCCTCGGATGATGCAGCCATTGTTGCGGTATTGTTATGCGCCTATGCTGTGGTAGCCATAACGCATACAATATAACTTGTTCTTAATAACTGCCCGCAAAATTACTCTATCTTTTTAATATGCACAAATAAAATCTTTTTTTTCTCCCTCTCCTTCCCATTTCCATTGTCGTCCGCAGTAGTCGGTATTCCTTTGCGTTTCATTCATGTTCATTTATGATGCCGTCTTGAATACGGAACAAACTCCCTTTCGTTTATGTGATACGTTTTCACTGGCTAAAATATAAAAAACTCGAAAAAAACTCGAAAAAAGGACGAAAAAAGGACGAAAAAAGGACGAAAACAAATACTTCGGATTTCCGGACCAGTAAAACACATGTCCGTAATCTTTAGCTAACGGATGAAAAATTATTATTACGAGCGGAAAAACGGGTGACGGGAAAAACAGAAAGTGAAAATGATTTGTGCAAATAAAAAAGAAGTTATAATTTTGCGCGTGAAAAGATTTGCGGTGTTCATGAATGTTTTAACAGACTCTGCCGACAGACGCACCGTCTGCCTCTCCGAAGGACAGTTATTTGTAATATGAAAGAGTTTATAGGAATAATACCGGCACGTTGGGCGAGCAGCAGGTTCCCGGGCAAGCCGTTGGCAATGATAGGCGGCAAGGCAATGATAGAGCGCGTGTATGGACAAGCACATAAGGCATTGTCACACGTGGTAGTGGCAACCGATGACAAGCGCATACATGACTGTGTGAGCGGGTTCGGCGGCGTTGCTGTAATGACACGCAATGACCATAGGTGCGGAACTGAAAGGTGCATAGAGGCATACGGGAAGATGAAAAACGGCAGCGATTCACCTTGGTACAAGGAGCTGCAGGGACTGCGGGATGAGGATATTGTGATAGTGAACATACAAGGGGATGAGCCGTTCATACAACCGGAACAAGTGCGGTCGCTATGCGGGCTGTTTGAGAATAAAGAGACGGAGATAGGAACATTGGTCAAGGCTTTTAAGGCAGAGGACGGGTGGGAGAAACTGGTTAATCCGAACACACCGAAGGTGGTGTGGTCGGAGGTCACGGGTGAGGCGTTGTTGTTCTCTCGTTCGGTGATACCATATATGCGCGGAGTGGCACAGGAAGAATGGCTGCAGAAAGGCAGGTACTACGGGCATATAGGTATGTATGCGTATCGGGGTGACGTACTCCGACGGATAGTGGATATGAAACCTGTATCGGCTGAAACAGCGGAAAGTCTGGAGCAGTTGCGATGGCTTGAGAACGGAGTGAAGATACGCGTGGCTGTAAGCAATCAGCAGTCGATAGGGATAGACACACCTGAAGACTTGCGGAGAGCGGAGGAGTTTTTAGCAGAAACAACAAATAACAATATGATACTATGAAGAATCAGGTACCGACGCCTCATATAGGGGCTCAATATGGCGAGATTGCCAAGACTGTGATAATGGCAGGTGACCCGTTGCGTGCCAAGTTTATGGCAGAGCGTTTTTTGGAAGATGCGCATCAAATCAATAATGTACGCGGGATGTTAGGTTTCACGGGTACATACAAGGGCAAGCAGGTGAGCGTAATGGGACATGGTATGGGCATCCCGTCAATAGGAATATATTCATATGAGTTGTACAACTTCTATGACGTTGAGACTATAATCCGCGTGGGCAGCGCCGGCAGCATACATAAAGGTCTGAATATAGGCGACTTGGCGATAGCTATGGGAAGTTGCACCAATTCGGGCTACGCCATGCAATATGAGCTGCCCGGGACATACGCGCCTATTGCGGACTTTGACTTATGCAGGCGGGCGGCAGAGGCTTGCGAAAAGATGGGATATCACTATATGGTAGGCAACGTATTCTCGTCTGATACTTTTTATACGGAAAATGCACATAACGACAAGTGGATCAATATGGGTGTGCTGTGTGTGGAGATGGAAGCTCCTGCGTTATATATGAACGCGGCGAGAGCCGGCAAAAAAGCATTGGTAATCTGCACTATATCGGACAATATTCTGACGGGGGAAGTGACAAGTGCTGAAGAGCGTCAGACATCGTTCACGCACATGATGGACGTGGCATTCTCGCTGATATAAATGCGTTGGTTGAGAGTCATAGTGGTGTTGGTATGCGCGCTGTTGATGGCATCGTGCAATACGGCTAAGTTTGTGCCGAAGGGACAATACTTGCTCAACAAGACACATATAGTGGTGAACGACACACATGACGTTCAGCCGAACGACCTGAAAGGTTACTTGAAGCAGACCAATAACACAGAGATATTGGGATTCTGGAAGTTGCAGCTTAACATCTACAACACGGCCCCAATCGATACAACGAAGAAAATCAGCCGTTGGTGGGCGCGGACGGCGAAAAAGATGGGCGAAGCACCGGAAGTCTATTCACCACAGTTGGCGGAGGCAAGCAGGTTGGAACTTATAAAAGCGATGCAGGGGAAGGGTTATTTCTTGTGCGAAGTTGATACGGATGTGGTATATAAGAAACGGAACCGCGTGGAGGTGACATACAGGATAGATGCCGGTCCGGCATACCATCTGAGGAATCACAGTTATGACCTTCCGGAATCAGAGGAGATGAGCGATATAGCAGGAGATGAGCGTAGAACGTTGCTTCACACGGGGGACAATTTTGATGTGACAGCGATGGATAACGAACGCGGCAGGATAGTGGGCGGGATGAGAAGAAAAGGTTACTACAACATGCATAAGGACGTATTGGGTTTCACAGCGGACAGTACGGTAGGCGGCAGGCAGGTGGATGTGGAGATGCATCTGGCTAAACAAGTGGAGGCGATGAGTGAGCGGAACAAGAAAAGGCTGTTTACACAATATACTGTCAGACACGTGTGTTTCCATACCGACTATGACCCTGAATTTGCTCCAGATTCGACATTGCTTAACAGGAAAGAGGGGAACGGATATGAATATACGTGGGTTGGCAAGCCTTTGATGCGGCCGGGTGCACTTAGATATAACTGCAAGATACGGCCGGGGGAGTTGTACAACGAGAGGCACGTGGAGCAGACATACGAGATGATGAACCAGTTGGGTATAGCGAGGTATGTGGATATATCTTTTGATGAGGTTGGGTCGGATTCGCTGGACTGCCATATAGTGATGTCTCGCGGCAAACTGAACTCAGTGTCAGCCGAGATGGAAGGTACATACTCAAACGGAGACTGGGGTATTGCCGCAGGTGTCGGTTATATCAACAGGAACTTGTTCAGAGGCGCGGAAGAGTTGCAGTTGGGCGTGAACGGAAGTTACGAATGGCGTGCGAACGGCGGAAGGGCGATAGAGGCGAAGGCAAATGCATCGTTGGAATTCTCCAATAGGCTGAAGATAGCGACAAGCTATCAGTATCAAACCCGTCCGGACGAGTTTACACGGACGATAGTGAACGGTTCGCTGGGCTATAGGCTACCACAGAGAACGCAAGGTTGGAATCATTCGTTTAACTTCCTGGATATAAGTTATGTATATCTACCATGGGTGAGTGAGGAGTTTCAAAAAAGGTTTATAAACAATCAAAATCCGCTCAAATACTCATATCAGGACCACTTTATAGAGGCTATTAACTACAGTTGCAGGTATTCTGGATATAACAGGATGAGACCCGACCGTTCGTACTCTGCTTTCTATGGTTTTGCGGAAGCGGCAGGCAATGTGCTTCACGGAACAAGTCTGCTGCTTATGCCAAAGCCTGAAGACGGGGTATATAAGATTGGCAATGTGGCGTTTGCACAATATGTGAAGTTGGATTTGAACTACACATACAACCAGATAATAGACAGCAAGAACAAGATAGTCTATCATGCGGCTGCTGGTGTTGCATACCCATACGGCAACTCGCAAGCCATACCATACGAGAAAAGGTATTTTGGCGGTGGAAGTAACCATGTACGCGGGTGGTTGGCAAGGACATTGGGACCGGGGGCTTATCACGGTGACGGAAGCAGGATAGACTATGACAATCAGGCAGGAGACATACATTTGGACCTGAGTATGGAATACAGGTTTAACGTATGGAACTTCATAGAAATGGCTGCATTTACCGATGCCGGAAATATATGGACCATACGTGAATATGATAGCCAGCCCCATGGTGCGTTCAAGTGGAATGAGTTTTACAAGCAGATTGCGTGGAGTTGGGGTTTGGGGGTCAGGTTTGACTTGAGTTTTCTGCTGTTCCGCGTGGATGTAGGATTTAAGATATATGATCCGACGTTGATATATGTGGATGGTACACAATGGCGTTGGGCGGATGCGTTGGATTTGGACGACGATATAACGGTACATTTTGCGATAGGTTATCCATTTTAGTTGATGTTGCGACGGTATTACATAGCGGATATGATTGAGGCAGGTTGCGATGAGGCTGGCAGGGGACCGTTGGCGGGGAGTGTGTTTGCGGCGGCAGTGGTGTTACCTGCGGATGGGGAGTTGGACAAGGACTGGGAGCGGCTGAACGACTCGAAGCAACTGACCGAAAGGGAACGATATGAGCTGCGCCCGCTGATAGAAAAAGAAGCGATGACGTGGGCTGTAGGTGAGGTGACGGTGGCAGAGATAGACAAGATTAACATACTGCAAGCAGCGTTATTGGCTATGAGGCGTGCATTGGACGACCTGAAAGTCAGACCAGAGCATATAATAGTGGATGGGAACAAATGGAAACCATACGGTTTTCCGGCTATACCGGCAGATACGGTGGTGAAAGGTGACGGAAAGTACTTGTCAATAGCCGCAGCATCGATATTGGCGAAAACTTACAGGGATGACTATATGAACCGTCTGCACGAGGAGTATCCGCAGTATGGATGGGATAAGAACAAAGGCTACCCTACACTGGCACATTATGCGGCAATAAAAGAGTATGGCATAACTCCATATCACAGGCGGTCATTCAAATTAGACAAATAACTATAAATAAAACAACTATGAATAATCAGGAACAACCTAAAAAGAAAATGAACGGATGCTTGAAGGCAATCCTTATTTGCGTGGGTATTTACATTTTATTCTCGGTGTTATCGGGTATTTTGCTTGGCATATTGATGTCGTCGGGGGCAACACTTGAAGACAACACGGTTTATGTGCTTAATATGAAAGGAGTGCTGATGGAGCAAGGTCCGGAAGATAATCCGTTTGCATCTCTGGCAGGTGAGATGCCCGGTTACAATGCGCAAGAGACAGTTGGTTTGGACGACCTCTTGCATAATATACGTATGGCAAAGGAGAACGATAAGATTAAAGGTGTCTTATTGGAAAACGGTGAGATGCAGATGGGTTTTGCATCAGCCAAGGCTTTGCGTGACGCGCTGACAGACTACAAAGAATCCGGCAAGTTTCTGCTTGCTTACTCATCGGGTTACACTGCCACTAACTATTACGTGGCAAGCGTGGCGGACAGCCTGTATCTTAATCCCACAGGTATGGTTGATTGGAACGGATTGAGTGCCAACAAGATGTACTTTAAACGGCTGTTAGACAAGATAGGAGTAGATATGCAGGTACTGAAGGTCGGTACATTCAAGTCGGCCGTGGAACCGTATATACTGACAGGGATGTCGGATGCCGACAAAAAACAGACAATGCAGTACGTGGAGGGATTATGGGACGAATTGGTTCAGGGAGTGGCTGAGAGCAGAAACATATCAACAGAGAAGCTGAACGAATATGCTGATATGTATATGGGGCTGAAACCAGCAGAGACATACGTGGAAAACGGGATGATTGACAGGCTGTTGTACAAAGAGGATGTTGATTCGATACTGATGAAATTGACGGGCGATAATGATTATAACACTATTTCGACATCAGCACTCGCCACTATTCCTGAAAAGGCCAATACAAAGGAAAATAAGATAGTTGTGCTTTATGCAGAGGGCGAGATTACCGATGACAATGGTGACGGCATAGTAGGCACAAAGATGTTGAAAGAAATAACTAAGATACGCAAGCGGGATGATGTGAAGGCTGTGGTGCTGCGTGTTAACAGTCCGGGAGGTAGTGCCGATGCAAGCGAACAGATATGGCATGGGGTACAGACGTTGAGAAAGAAAGGTCTGCCTGTGGTAGTGTCGATGGGAGACTATGCGGCAAGCGGCGGTTACTATATTTCTTGCGGCTCTGACTATATTTTTGCGGAACCTGGCACGCTGACCGGTTCGATAGGAATCTTCGGGCTTGTACCCAACTTGAACGGAATACGCAATACTGTAGGTTTGGACATAGACGGTATAAAGACGAACAAGTACTCGGACTTGGCGGCTAATGCCTTTTACAAGGGTATGAATGAGCAAGAGCGTGCGATGATGCAACAGATGGTGGAACGTGGTTATGACCTGTTTACACGGCGCTGCGCAGAAGGCCGCCATACGACACAAGACAAGATAAAAGCAATAGGCGAGGGACGTGTATGGCTTGGCAAGGATGCTGTCGATATTGGTTTGGTGGACGAACTGGGCGGAATGGAACAAGCCATAAGGAAAGCAGCCGGATTGGCGGGTATAGACGAGTATGAATTGACATACTACCCTCGTAAAAAGGACTTCTACACACAATTGTTGGAAGCATTTGACAATACGGACGAAGAGGAGAAAATGGTGATGAAACTGAAAGAGTTATGCTCGGAACCCCGCGTGATGACACTGATGAACTTCCCTGAAATCAAGTAAGCGGACTTGAAATTCTTACGCCACATATTGCTGGTACCGCTGTCGTGGCTATATGGCTTGGGAGTAGGACTGCGCCACATGCTGTACGATATGCATATACTGCATAGCAGGAAAGTCAATGTGCATACTATCTGTGTAGGCAATCTGGCTGTGGGAGGTACAGGCAAGACACCTCATATAGAGTGGCTGATTCGTGAACTAAGTCCACAATATAAGGTGGCTGTGCTGTCACGCGGCTATCGCAGGCGGTCACACGGTTTCGTAATGGCAGATGCGAGTAGTACAGCCAACGAGTTGGGTGATGAGTGTATGCAACTGCACTGCAAGTTCCCCGATGTGCCGATAGCTGTCTGTAAGAACAGAAAAGAGGGGATAGATCAGTTGCAGAAACTTTGTCCGGACTTGGATGTCGTGCTGTTGGACGACGCTTATCAGTACAGACGTTTGCAATGCGGGTTTTATATTCTGCTGACTACCGCAGACAGACTTTACACTGAAGACAGACTGTTACCGGCAGGCCGGTTGAGAGATTTTGCATGGCAGAGTCACAAGGCAAACGCCGTGATAGTGACCAAGTGTCCGGATACGATGACCGCTATAGACAGACGCGTGGTTAGTCACAGCCTGCAACTGCCTGCATATCAGAATCTTTTCTTCTCATATATATGCTATGACGAGTTACCGGAGTTTAAGCGTGCGCTGTTAGTGACAGGCATTGCACGCCCGGAGTACCTGCGGCAATATATAGAAAGCAAGACTGACCGTCAAAAGAGCAGCTTTATTCACTTGAGTTATCCCGACCATCATAGTTTCAGCAAGGCAGACATAAGACGTATGACAGAAGAGGCACAAAAGGTGGATATTGTGCTGACTACAGAGAAGGACTTTGCACGTCTGCAGGCGATGGAACTGCCGGAAAACCTGAAAATTAAACTGAAGCCCATAGCGATAACAGTAAAACTGAGTGACGAGAATCTGTTGTTAGAACAAATTAAACACTATCTACAGTTATGCATATAATAAGGCTGCTTGCCCGATTCGTACCACCATACAAATGGAAAGTGGTTTTGAATTTCCTGTTCAATCTGCTGTCCACCGTTTTTTCTCTTTTTTCGTTTGCCACTATTATCCCTGCCTTACAGTTGCTTTTTGGTATCAGTGAGGCACAAGCCGTTTATACACCTTTGACAGAAGGAATGGCGTTGCAAGAGATGGTAGAAGCGATAAAGGGCAATGTGTATTTTGAGATGCAGGAAATGATGGATGCTCGCGGAACAGGCTATGTGCTGGTTATGTTGGGATTGTTCTTGGTGGTAACAGCGTTTCTCAAGTGTCTGACTGCATGGCTGGCGAATTTCTATATGGTACCTATACGCACAGGAGTTTTAAGAGACTTGCGGACAATGCTTTACAATAAGGTTGTATCACTACCGATTGGTTTTTTCACGGAGGAGAAGAAGGGTGATGTGATGTCAAGAATGACCAATGATGTGAACGAGGTGGAAGCGTCAATAATGTCAACACTGGATATTATATTCAAAGATCCGTTGATGATTATTGTTTATCTGAGTACATTGTTCTTTTTGTCGTGGCAACTGACAGTGTTTGTATTGGTTTTGTTGCCTGTGGTTGGTCTTTTGATAGGACGGATAGGCAGGTCGCTGAAACGCACATCCACTATCGGTCAGGAGCAGACTGCCGACCTGCTGACACAGATAGAGGAGACGCTTGGCGGACTGAGGGTGGTCAAGGCTTTTAATGCTGAGCAGAAACTGCGTCAAAGATTTGCGCAGGCTGCCAATCAGACGCGCAGGACTTTTAACCGCATCAACCGCAGGTATTATCTTGCACATCCGGTGAGCGAGTTTCTTGGAACGGTGATGATAGCCGTTCTTATATGGTATGGCGGCGGTCTGATACTGAGCGAGGATTCGAGTATAGACGCTGCCACTTTCATCTATTATCTCGTAATTTTCTACAGCATTATCAATCCGTTTAAGGACTTAAGCAAAGCTTCATACGGAGTACGCAGGGGTTTGGCATCGTTGGAACGCATAGACAGGATTCTGGAGGCGAAATCCAATATAACCGAACCTGCGCAACCACTGCCCTTACAAACATTTGAGAAGGAAGTGAGGTATGAGCATGTATCGTTTGCCTATCAAGCGGACAGACCTGTGCTGCGAGATGTGTCACTGACTATACCCCGCGGCAAGATGATTGCGTTGGTTGGTCAGTCGGGCAGCGGCAAGACAACGATGGCGGACCTGTTGCCGCGATTCTATGATGTCAATGCAGGTCGCATAATGATAGACGGTAAGGACTTGCGGGATGTAAGGACATTCGACTTGCGTGCATTAATGGGCAATGTCAATCAGGAGGCTATTCTGTTCAACGACACGTTCTTCAACAACATCACATTTGGTGTGGATACGTCACAGCCTGCGCCAAACGGCAAGACATGGCAAGAGGCGGTGGAAGAAGCAGCACGGATAGCCAATGCCCATGAATTTATAATGGCGACACCTGCAGGGTATCAGACCACGATAGGGGATCGCGGCAGTCGTCTGTCAGGGGGACAGAGGCAGCGCATATCCATAGCGCGAGCCATTTTGAAGAACCCGCCGATACTGATCTTGGACGAGGCAACATCGGCACTGGACACTGAGAGCGAACAACTGGTGCAAGAGGCATTGGAACACTTGATGCACGACAGAACGACGCTGGTAGTGGCCCACAGATTGAGTACCATACGCCATGCTGACCTGATATGCGTACTGCACGAGGGTCAAATAGTGGAGCAAGGCAAGCACGATGAACTGCTCGCTATGAACGGTTACTACCGTAAATTAGTAGAAATGCAAAACACAAAATAGAAAGAAAAGATATGAAATTCAAGATTCTTGTTACCAGTTTATTGTTAAGTATATCGGTTTCGGCGCAATATGTTGTAACCGGCAAGGTGGTTAATGCAACGTCGGGTGATCCTGTGGAACTGGCAACAGTCAGGCTGTTCAAAGACACAATGATGATACAAGGCACGCAAGCCGACTTGGACGGCGTGTATTATATACAGCGTGTGGCAGAGGGAAGGTATCGTGTGGTAGTGACAGCTATAGGCTATGAGGAGAAAGAGGTGAGTGTGGATGTTAATGCCAAGAAAGGCGGCACCGGGAAAGTTATAACAGTAGCGGCCATCAGACTGCCGGAAATGGTACAGAAACTGGGTGAGGTGGACGTAAAGGGTCATGCCGCCGAGATGGTGGTGAAGGGCGACACGATAGAATATAACACAGCGGCTTACAAGGTGAATGAGAACGCTATGGTGGAAGACCTGCTCAAGAAGATGAACGGTGTGGAGGTGGACAAGGAGGGCAATGTGACCGTTAACGGCGAAAAGATAACCGGCGTGCGCATTGACGGCAAGAAGTTCTTCGGCGATGACGTGCAATCAGCCACCAAGAATGTGCCTGCAGAGATGATAGAGAAGATACAAGTGATTGACGAAAAGTCGGAAACAGCCAAGATGACGGGTTTTGAGGATGATGAAACAGAAAGAATCATCAACCTCACGCTTAAAGAGAACCGCAAGAAAGGCGTGTTCGGCAACTACAATGTGGGGGCAGGTGCTGATATGGTGACGCAGAATGAAGGGTGGTTCAACTATGCCGATCCCGCCTATGGCAAGACAGCAGGCGAACGCACACGCCACTTCTTCGAAGACGATTTCCGCTACACAGCCGGTGTGTTCACCAATATCCTTTTAGGCGAAAGCCAGACGACCATTATAGGAAGTGCGAACAACACCAACGACATTCGCTCGGGGCGCGGAAGAGGATTTTTCGCTGGCAGCAACAACTCCGGTATCACATGGAGCGAGAACTTGGGTGTGAACACCAATATCGATTTGAACAAGAACTTGAAGAAGATTGACAGCGAGACATCGATGGCATTCGGCGGAGACGGGACTCTCAACCATTCGTACAACACCACCACATCCGCCGCCACCAAAGACAGTTATTCGGGCGATGAGACGTACCATAACCTTGACTCGACCGACAAGCGCAACTGGGCGTGGGACGTGCAGGCGCGGCTGGAACTGGAATACCAGATTGACACACTCAACAAGATAATCTTCCAACCCCGTCTGAACTATACCAACAAGCGTTCCGACGGCTATTCGGCATACAACTATATGCGTCTCTCGGACAGCACACAGATGAGCGACGGCTATCAGAAACGCTATTCCAATTCGGACGAAACAGGCGCACAACTCCGCATCATCTACAACCACAAGTTCCTGCGGCAGGGGCGTTCGCTGACATTGAACGGTAATGTTAAATTCACTGACACCAAAGGAAAGACTGACACATACGCCCACGACAATCTTGGCGACAGCGCGAAAGTGAACCAATACACCAACTCGGGCAGCGACGCGGTCAATGTGCGCCTGCGCGCCTCCTACGTGGAACCAATCTACGGCAAGAGCCACTATTTGGAAACGACACTTATGTTCGCCACCAACCTGCGCGGTAGCAACAAGGACCAGTATGACTACGACATTACGGCAAAGGGCTATACGTTCAACAACGACTACTCGAACCGTCTGACCAACCGTTTCTATCAAGAAGCCGTCGGACTCAACTACCGCTTCATCAACAACAGCCTCGACTTGACCGCCGGCGCGCAGTTCAACCCCTCGCAGACCCGCAACCTCACCTACTATGGAACGACGCTCAACCGCGACACCACCATCTACGCATGGAACTGGAGTCCCAACGTTCGGCTCAAATACAAACTCGGAAAGAAAGAGTTTGCCCGCATCTTCTATCGCGGAACGAACACCCAGCCTTCCGTAACACAGATGGAACCTGTCCGCAACAACTCGGACGCAATGAACGAGACCGTTGGCAACCTCGGACTTCGCCCCGCTTTCCAGCACTCCGTTCATGGTATGTACTCCAAGTTCGAGGCGGAGAAGTTCTGGAGTCTGATGACAGGTTTACACGGCAATGTTACGCAGGACGCGCTGGTCAACAACTCCATCTACGACGAGACAGGCAAACTCTACCAGCAGACAGTCAACGCGGCGGGCATACCGTGGGACGTGAGCGCGGACCTGATGTTCAACACCCCGTTCGCCAACAAACTGATGCAGTTCCACACCCGCACCGCCATAGGCTACAACCAGAGGCTGGCATATATCAGCCGCGAAGGCACATCGTCCGTTATCGAGCAATGGATTGACCAAAACACGTTCGGACTGGGCGAGGAGAGTCGGACGGGCAACCTCAACGTGAGTGAGAACCTGACCCTTCGCCTGACGCACGACATCGTGGACGTGGGCGTGACGGGAAGCGTCCGTTACTCGCGCACGCAGAACAATCTGACCGCCAACTCGGTGACGAACGTGACGGACTGGACTGTGACGGGCGATGTACAGTTCCACCTGCCCAAGTCGTGGAACATATCCGCAGACTGCGGTTATACGGCGCGTTACGGCTATACCGGTTTGACTGATGTGAACGAGATATTGCTTAATGCTTCGATAGACAAGACGTGGAACAATGCTACGTTGTCGCTCAAGGCTTTTGATATACTGCACCAAAAGAAGAATATCGTTCAGACTGTGGGTGAGAACTATGTCAGATATCAGAAAGCCAATACGTTACCTACATATTTCCTGCTGACGTTCACATATAAGTTCAACCGTATGGGCAACCTGAAAGCCACGGGTATGGGAGGGCACATGCAGGAAATGATTGAATCGGGCAGTAATCCCTCATCGGGTAAAATACCGATGGGTCCACCGCCAATGCTGAGATAAACCGTTTTCCTGAACCGGTCACGCTAATGCATACCTACAAAAGAACCGGGGTTTGATTAACAAGTAAGAAAACAACCGTAATTTGAAATAGGCTGTTTGAATAAATCAAGCAGCCTATTTCTTTTATTTTTAGTGAAGGAATGATTTACTTTACTATTGATGGTCACTATATTCTTCAACATTTTGAGTAATTGCTATTTGATCTACTTTCAGACTGTTCTTCTCATTCACGCAAAATCCAAAATATGAAGTACTGTCTATACTGTCCAATTATCTGCGGCCACTTCTTGAGCCACCCGATGAACGACTACCGCCTGAAAGAGAGCCACCTGAGGAGCGTACACCGCTACTGCTTGACGATGATGCGGGAGCGCGGTAGGTGCCTGACGATGAAGATGAAGCAGGACGTGAGTGACTGCTTGACGCACTTGAACTGCCGCTTGAAGAGCGTGTACTGCTACTGCCTGACGAGCGAACGTTGTTGTTGGCTGAGGATGATGACGATCTGTATGTTCCTGACGATGTTGAAGACGAGCGTGAGGAGCGTATGTTGGAAGACGCATTGCTGTCAGATGAGCGCGAGGTTGGCACGTTACCGCCATAGGATGAGCGACTTGCGCGTGAGGCAGACGATTCGCTCAGACCGCTGTTGGTGTGCGATGATGCGGAAGCGCGTGTTGAGCCATGTGCGGAAGCGGTTGAACTTGCGCGTGAGGCACGTGCCGTACTCATAGCACTTGACGATTCGCGTGTATTGGAACTACCGAAGGTGCGTGCAGCAGCCGATTGACGTGCCTCCCCCCCAGTGCGTGACAGGCGTGTTCCATCTGTTGCGACCGGTGATGCCGCATTGCGTTGGGATGCAGCACGTGGGGCTGACATACGAGCGGACGCTGTGTGCGATTCGCGCTGCAGTTGGCGTGCGTTAGTCGCTTTGCTGCCACGCATTGACGCACGCGCTGTGAATGAACGATCCGGATGGCTTTTAGCCCAGTCGTTGCGAATGATGCGTTCGCCGTGACGGCTGCCACGCAACTCGCCCATACCGGGACGCGGATGGTGGGCGTAATGGTAACTGCAACGCGGGTGGTGATGGTGGAATTCGTATATGTGATGGTAATATACGTCCCAGTGCCACGGAGCGTAGAAGGTATAGACCGGAGAATAGTACCCCCAATAGTAAGGCGAGTGCCATGCCACCCAAGTCGGTCCCCAGAACCAGTCGTAGATGACGGGGCGATAGAGATAGACGGGTTCGATAATGTAGTTTTCGCCGTAGAGGTAGGTGTCGCCGACCACTTGCACGGAAACTGTCTGGTCCTGTTCGCGCTCAACATAGATGGAAGCCACATCCTGATATATGTCTTTGGCAAGAACGGCTTGGAGCACGATAAGCCGGTTTTCTCCTTCACCTACTTCGATAACACGCAGATAGTCAACATATCCGTCACCATTGAGGTCAAGGTTGTTCAGGTGTCTTTTCTCGGAATTGAGTTCTTCTTCAAATTGTTCGAGGTTGTCCACTTCGCCAAACAGAGTAGCTACGGCACGAAGGTCGAGGCTCTCGGAGATGTCTTGATTGGTAGCCGAAACAGTAATTGTCTCGTCGGCACGTGCTGAAGCGATTGCGCAGGGCAGGATAAACATCAGCGAAAAGAGAAAGATTCGTGTTTTCATAGCTTAAACTAAATTTAAGTTGTGATGCATTTTTTCTTTTTTTGTACGCATATAGCGTTCATTGTAAGGATTCGGTTGAATCTCTATTGGTATATTCTCTACAATTTCTATGCCATAACTTTCGAGACCGACCCGTTTGACGGGGTTATTTGTCATGAGTTTCAGTTTTTTAGCACCCATTGCACGAAGTATTTGTGCGCCTACTCCGTAGTCTCTTTCATCGGGGCGGAAACCGAGGTGGATGTTGGCTTCGACTGTATCCTCACCTTGTTCTTGGAGTTTGTATGCGCGGATTTTGTTCATCAGTCCGATACCCCTGCCCTCCTGGTTCATATAGACGAGCAGTCCTTTGCCTTCTTTTTGTATCATTTGTAATGCTTGGTGCAACTGTTCGCCACAATCGCACTTACGGCTGCCTAAGAGGTCGCCAGTCAGACACGAACTGTGTACCCGGCAAAGTACGGGTTCGTCTTCCTGCCATTCGCCTTTGGTGAGAACAACGTGTTCCAGACCGTTGCTCAACTGACGGAAGGGGGTGAGATAGAAATCGCCATAGACTGTCGGGAGGAACACTGTTTCTCCGCGTTCAACGAGAGTGCCGTTCATTTCGTCCACGTCGTAATCTGGATTGTCTTTATCCGCCTGATAAGGGTGATTGATACGATAGGCGATGAGGTCTTTTATACTGATTAGCCTGAGTCCATGTTGTGCGGCGACTTTTTCAAGTTGCGGCATACGCGCCATCGTTCCGTCTTCGTTCATTATTTCAATAAGAGCGGCAGCCGGACGCATACCTGCAAGCCGCATAAGGTCAATCGATGCCTCCGTGTGTCCGGCACGTCGGAGAACCCCGCGCGATTTGGCGTAAAGCGGATTGATATGTCCCGGACGCCCAAAAGTGTCGGGAGTGGAGGCGGGGTCAGAGAGTGCGCGGATGGTGGCTGCGCGGTCGGAAGTGCTGACACCGGTGGTGCAACCTTCTATTTTGTCAACAGTGATAGTGAAAGGTGTGCCTAACATAGATGTGTTGTTGGCGACTTGGTGCATCAGACCTAACTCGGCGCAACGCTCTTCAAGAAGCGGCACACAGAGAACGCCTCGACCGTTCTGCAACATAAAGTTCACCTTTTCAGGTGTTATGAGTTCGGCCGCCGTGATAAAGTCTCCTTCGTTTTCACGGTCTTCATCATCCACCACAATGACGAATTTTCCTTGACGGATGTCGTCTAAAGCATCTTCAATTTTGTCCATTCTTATGAAATATTTTTATAAATTTGTCGCGTAACTTTTCAGCCTCACGAATCCATACTTCGGGGTTGAAGAGGGCTGAATCGGTGGCTGCTTTGTAAGTGAGGAAAATGCCAATAGGCAGCAGGACGAGAGATGACAGCCACATCCCTTGCCATACAGGCCAGAGAGCCTCTCTCGCCATCTTGTATCCGGCATTGTCAATAATATAATAGATAATAAACAGGATGACAGAAATGACAATCGGTGCGCCTAACCCTCCTTTGCGAATAATCGCACCAAGCGGGACTCCGATGAAAAAGAATATGAGGCAGGCAAAAGCGAGAGTGAACTTACGGTGGAGTTCTATTTCGTGCTTGCGCATATATCGCTGATAGTCATCAAGCAGGATAGAGTTGTACTGTATAAGGTCTTTGTACTTCCGCGCTTGGTCGAGAGCATACTGCAAGGCACGTTGCTGGTCTGTAGCAGAATATGAAACATACAGGGAATCAACGTTCAAGCAGGCATAGACGGTATCGGCATCGCGGTAAAGCATAGGATTGTTATCCCGTCCTAAAAAATGATTATGAACCATATCGTCACCTTGCTGGCGGCTTTTCTCGGCAGCGAGCTGTCCGACCGAGTCGATAGAATGGATGAGTGAGGTCATATTCTTGCTGACGTGCTGGTCGTTAAGGACGGACTCGTCGTAGCGTGTGAACTCGGTATCGAACTCTATGAGGAGTGTTTTGCGCCGGAACATCTCACGCCTATAAGGTACATTCTCTTGCAAGGAGCGTTGTGAGCGTTGTTGTCCTTCGGTCAGGTTCTCAAAACTTTCACCCTGATAGATAGTCAGTTGTAAATATTTTTGGTCGGCGGTGGTTGTTACTCTGCCCGAATCGGCTACCGTGACTGAAGCGTTCTGAAAGCCGTTGGAATAGTCGTAAATCATAAGACCGTGCAAGAGTCCTGAACGATCCTTTTTGCGGACATATATATTGTAACCATTGACACCGGTATAGAACTCACCGGCAGGGATATCCAACTCAGGGGATTTTTGCCGGAGTGAGAACACCAGTGTCCAAAACTTGACTTGTGTTCTTGGCAAGACATTGTTGGAGAAGAAGAAAGCCCCTATACTGATTGCTGCTATAAGGAATATCAGCGGGCGCATTATCCTAAAGAGGCTTATGCCGGCGGATTTCATTGCGGTGAGTTCGAATTTCTCACCAAGGTTGCCGAAAGACATAAGCGATGCCAGCAGAATAGCGAGCGGCAAAGCCATAGGCACAACCGACAGGACGGCATATAAAAGGAACTCCAAAAGGACAAAAACATCCACACCTTTGCCAACGATGTCGTTGATGCGCATCCACAGGAGCTGCATAAGCAGAATAAAGCAGCAGATGACAAAAGTCAGGAGAAAGAGTCCCAAGAAATTGCGCAGAACGTACAGGTCGAGTTTCTTTATGCCAAATGACCGGCTCATAGAGTTTTTTAATAGAGGTCGGTGAAGACTAACGGCAGCAGATCGGAAGCACTATTAAACTGATATACAAAATCCTCTCCATAGAGCAAGATTTGCATAGGACGACCATATCGGTGTTCCGTTTCGACCATAACTTGCCGGCATGAGCCGCAGGGTGAGCCGGGTTGCGCGGTGAAACGTCCGCTTGTGAAACAGGCTATCGCGAGTGCCTCAACCGGTTGGTCCGGGAAGTTGGCGTTGGCGGCGAAGAGCACTGTACGCTCGGCACACAGTCCGCTGGGGTATGCAGCGTTCTCCTGATTGCTGCCACTGACAATCTGTCCGTTAGCAAGGCGTGCCGCTGCCCCGACAGCGAAGTGAGAATAAGGGCTGTAAGAGTTGGCTGTCATCTTTTTGGCTGCCGTGATGAGTTCGCGTTGGGAGTCGGTTAGTTCGTTCCAAGCAATGCGCAAAGCACGAATATGAAGTATATCTTCTTGCATAACACAAAGTTATTAAAAAAATCGCACAAAATTATGTTTTCACTTTCACATAAGCAATAGTAATTTGATTTTCGCAAGTTTAGAAAACAGGTGTCCCTTTGAGTGTTGCTGCGGAGGCTGAATCGATATGAACCTGAACCAACTGCCCGATTGATATTGGCTGCTGGCCATTGCCTCGAGGAAAAACTACCGTTTTGTACCGTGATGTGCGCCCCATCATCTCGTCTTTGTTTCGACGGCTCAAACCTTCTACCAAGACTTCAACGGTAGTTCCTACTTCTTTTTTGTTAGAAGCGAGTGACAGTTGGTTCTGCAAATCAATGAGTTGATTGAGGCGTCTGACTTTTTCCTCCTCAGTGATATTGTCGGGGAGATGCCGCGAGGCAAAAGTGCCGGGGCGTTCGCTGTATTTGAACAGAAAAGCAGTATCAAAAGCGACTTCACGCATCAGCGAAAGTGTCATCTCATGGTCCTCCAATGTTTCGGAATGGAAACCGCAAAAAATATCGGTACCTATAGCTGCATCGGGCAAAATACGCCGTATGGCGGCTATGCGGTCCAAGTAGTCTTCGCGGGTATATTTGCGGTTCATAAGTTTGAGTATGCGATTGCTACCGCTCTGGACGGGGAGATGGATGAACTTGCACAAGTTGTCGTAACGCGCTATGGTATAGAGCGTTTCGTCTGACATGTCCTTTGGATGAGATGTGGTGAAACGCACCCGCATATCCGGTACAGTTTCAGCTACCCTGGCAAGAAGTTGCGGGAAAGTGACTTGTACGCCATCAGCCTCGTAACAATAAGAATTGACGTTTTGCCCCAAAAGAGTGACTTCCTTATAACCCTTGCTATGGAGGTCGGAGACTTCACGCAAGATGCTGTCTAAGTCACGGCTACGCTCACGGCCACGGGTATAGGGGACAACGCAATAGGAACAGAAATTGTTACACCCGCGCATGATGCTGACAAATCCGCTTATTGTTTTGCCAATTCGTGCCGGGAGTATATCTTTGTATGTTTCTGTGGTACTGAGTTGAATGTTAATGGCTTTATGTCCTTGTTCGACCTGCGCGAGGAGGTTGGGAATGTCGAGGTAGGCATCGGGGCCTGCGACAAAGTCCACGTTCCGGTGGTTGAGCAGTTCCTCACCCATACGTTCAGCCATACAGCCTATGACACCGAAGATACGCTTACGGCTGTTCTTGCGATTAAGAGCTTGGAGTTCTTGGAGCCGATGGCAGACCGTTTGTTCGGCTTTATCGCGAATGGAGCAGGTATTGAGAATTATGATATCGGCATCTTCCCATTGGTCGGTGAGTCGGGAGTCGGTTGTTTGGAGAATTGCGCTCACCACTTCGCTGTCGGCAACATTCATTTGGCAGCCGAATGTCTCTATATAGAATTTTTTCATTGTCGGTTTTCTTGAAAGCGCGCAAAAGTACGCATTTATTTGAAGTTGTCAAAATGCCGTTCGCTACAGCCACGGAAATTGTTTTTTCAGTTCGTCACGGCGGCTCTGTACCGACTGGGCAAACGCCTTGTATTCCTCACTGTCAGGGTGCAGCGGACGGTGGTTCATATCTAACCATAGCCGGTGCAGCTTGCGCATATCCGCATGTGTGGCGGCATCATATAGGTAAGTCTCCGCAAAGCGAGAGAATATATACTCCACCGCCACTTCCGAGGGGTGCATCATATCTGCCGCGTAGAAGCGGTAGTCGCGCAGTTCGTCCAGCAGTATCTCGTAAGAGGGAAAATAACCCGCCCTGACACCCGTTTCCGCCGCTTGCAGCAGCAGGTCGTCCACCGCTTCTAAAAGGATGGCTTTGCTCAACTGGTTCTCGTGCAGACCGTCCTTGATATGCCGTATCGGCGAGACGGTAAACACAAAACGTTTGTCCGCATACTGTTGCAATATGGGCAGCCACAGCGAGACAATCTCCTCTTTGGTCAGGCGGTACCGGGTGAACTCGGCAGCAGGACGTTTCAGGCAATTGTCCACAACGCGGTCAAGCGGATTGTCCGTAGCAGGCAGCAGATTGTCTATATACACCCACGCCGTGCCGAAAGTGACCAGCACCACGTCCGTCTCTTTCATCAGGCCGCTGTGATGCGCAATGGACACAGGGTTATAAAGCGTGCCGTCAGGGTTCGCCGTGACTTGGAAAAAGTACCGCCGTAGATACGACGCGATATGGTCAGAGAAACACGAGCCGAGGAACAGCATCTTGTCCTCGTACCTTATCTCCCACGGCGAGCGGGGTATGTCTATGGGTGTGGTGAACTGCATATACTGTCAGATTTTATACGTAACGCACTAATATACGCGTTTCAGATGTATTAACGTACCCCGTTTACACGTTTCCGAGGTTTTACAGGCGGCAAAAATACACGTTTCCGAGGTTTTGCACAAATATCTGTCAGAAAATTCCGTCATACAGTTGTTTCCCTTTTGTCTTCCTTTTGTATTCCCTTTTGTCTCCCTTTATAGAGCGGGTGATTACCGGGTGATTAGCGGGTGATTTCCGGGTCATTCAGCAAACCGCACCGAAGGCTCACCGTAAGCTCAAGCAACCGTCCCCGTCCGCAAAAAGCAGAGGGGCTGCC
>JAIKXR010000158.1 GCA_024683975.1 Paludibacteraceae bacterium | reverse complement strand
TCGCTGCTGATGCACGATGCCGCTTTGGTCTCAAGGTCATCCTCGTCCCATGTGCCGTTGCCGGAAGTGGTGACGGTAACGGTTCCGCCGCTGACGGCTATGCTGCCTTCCGCCTTGATGCCCTTGGCGGCTGTTCCGGTCACGTCAATGGTGAGTGTACCGCCCTGCAGGTAGATGTTGCCGCTGTTCTCGTCCTCGTGGTCTTCCGTTTCGCCGGTCGAGCCCGCCTCCGTGTCCTCGATGTCGCACTGCACGCCGTCATCCGCCACGTTGCCGATGGTGATGCTGCCGCTCTCCATGAGGAAGAACTGTTCGCAGTTGATGCCATCGCCCGCCGCCGCAAGCACGTTGATAGTGGCGTTCTTGACGGAGAAGTACTCGCCGCACTTGATGCCGTGCTTGACGTTGCCCGTCACGTTGAGCGTGCCTTTCTGCGCGAACTCGGCGTGTCCCTTGACGTACAGACAGCCTTTCTGCTTGCCGTTCGCCGCATCAACGAGGGTGTTGGTAGTGCCTGTCAACGGTTTGATTTTGATACGCTTGCCGTTCTGCACATGCACCGCTGCGCCTGAATAGACGGCTGACACGTTAGTCAGCGTCAGGTTGTTGAGTTCGACCGTCGCCTTATATGAGCCTTCGGTGTAGAACCCGCCGTCAGAGGAACTGCCCGACAGAGTGTAGGTTATCTCCTGCGCAAGGTCGTCGCTCTGCACAATGCTCACGTGGGCACCCGATTGAGTGACAGTGAGATAGCGTGCCACATTGCCAGCCACGGTGACAGCCGCAGACGCGTCATCGTAGGCGACAGTCACTGTATTGTCCGTCACGGCAGTCTCATCGACATACATCGCCGTCACCTCGTCCAACGCGAACACTTTGCCCATAACGGTCAGGGTAGAACCGTCGTCAAAGGGCATCTCGCCCGTCTGGCCAGCGGGGAACATATAACGCACGCTGCCCGTCTCCACATTCAGTGTCTGGGCTGTCAGCAAACCGCATACTGCCAGTCCGCCAAGCAAAAGTCCTAATGTCTTTTTCATTGCAGTACAATCGTTTGGGAGTTCTTACCATCGGTTATCACATAACTGCCCTTCCCGAGGACAGCAGCAGCCTCACGCAGGCTACCGAAACGGCCCGCCTTGAAGCCCTGTAACGTATAGACATCAATCGGGGCATCGGCATTCAGCGCGTCCAATGCGTCCGCCATCTCGCCGTCCTCCGTCATGAACTGCATAAAAAGCAAGTCCGTCAGGGTGAAGTTCACCGTCTTTTCGGCGTTGGTCACCGTCAGGGCGTTGTCGTTCACGGTCATAGTCAGATCAGTTACTGACATGACGGTGGTGTCGTTGCTCTGGTTGACAAACACCAGATAGGCATAATCGCCCGCCTGCGCCATTACGGCACCCGCAAGCATTGCCAGAATGAATACAAGTTTTTTCATAAGTACCTCCTGTTTTTGAGATTAAATTCCGTGCAAAAGTACTGCATTTCGCGCATATACACAATTACCCGTTTATGGGAAATTATTAACTAAAAGTAAGATTATTTATTCAAACCCTTTGTCCCAGTCAAAAAGAAACCATATTTTTGCAGTCAAAATGATGACTTATGGAAACAAGACGCATTTTTGAAGAGATGGAGCGCACTATCGAAACGTCAGAGATGGCGGTGCTGCGGGACATTCAGGGTTTTCCTGTTTACGGGCAAGATATTATCTCCCCGTATATGATGGTATGTATCAATCATTCCGGCTCAGCACGTGTGCTGTATGACATGCAAGAAATGGAGTTCTATCCCAATGAGATAGCGGTTGTGATGCCTAACCATATTCTGCGTCCCATAGAAAGCAGTGGCGACTACCGCGTGACGATACTGGTTCATTCAACGGCTTTATGCGAGGAACTGAAAACCAAACGTCTGACCCATGACTACCACAAGTTTCATCGTCGTCCGACATGTCTGCTGACGGATGAGGAGATGACGCAGTATATGAAAGCGGTGGAACTATTAGAACATATCTGCCACTCTTCTACACAACGGTATCCGCTTCGTCATGAAATGCTGATTGAACTGACCAATGTGATGGTGGAGATGCATAATGCTTCCCGCCGCGAGATGGATGACAAAGTCATCAGCGACAGCCGTAACTATAGCCTATTTAGTGCATTTTGTGACCTATTGGCACAGCACTATTGTGAGCAGCATGAGGTGGCTTTTTATGCAAGCAAGGCGCATCTCACGACGCGTCATTTCTCGGTTATCATCAAAGAGACCGTCGGCCTGTCAGCCAGTGACTACATTGAACAATACCTTGCCACACAAGCAAAGAATATCCTCCACACCCGCCCGGACTTGTCCGTGCGACAAATCAGTTACCACCTCGGCTACGCCGACTCCCCTTCTTTCTGCCGCTTCTTCAAACGCCAGACGGGCATGACTCCAAACGACTTCCGTCAGCAGACATGATTTTATAGTTGTTTGCAAGTCCGATGATGATGTGTGGTATGGAATATAGTGAAACGCATATTAGGAAAAAGTAAAATACATATTATATTTGCGCAAAAGAAAAATATGCTATAATTTTGCGGGTTGAAAGTCATGGAGCGTAAAGGTCAAAAGAAGAGATGCTTGTGTACCAGTCATTTTTACACAACGACATACAAACGCCTAAGTCCAAACCGAATTGGCAAATATTAAACAGACAACTGATATACACATATTTATAGAGATATGATATACACATTAACATTTTCGAGTGAGGAGGTTGAGAATTTCCGGCTCGTGTTTGCTGCCAACAGTGACAGCTCATTTTTAGACTTGCACAAAGCCATTTTGGCAGCCGCCAAGTACAGCGATGACCAGATGACATCGTTCTTTATGTGCAATGACCGCTGGGAGAAGGAGCAGGAGGTAACTCTCATAGAGATGGGCAACAGTTTTGAGTACGACAATATGACGATGGAAGAGACACGCCTGGAGGACTTGCTTCACGAGAAGGGTGACAGGCTGATATACATCTTTGACCCGATGTTTGAACGTTACTTCTTTGGTCGTCTGACAGATATGAAAGCCGGTCATATAGAAGGTGTCACACTGAAACAGAAAATGGGCAAAGCCCCCAAGCAACTACAGACGGAGCAGGACTTTGACGCCCAGATGAAGAAGAGCGGAATGGACATAGGGATGGATGAGGAATTCTACGGCGATTCTGAATATGAGGCGGGCGATATAGACACTGAAGGCTTCCAAGACCTGAGTTTTGAGGATGGATCGATGTTCTAAAGTCTTGTCTGTGATAGTTGGCCCGACGGGAGTCGGCAAGACGGACTTTGCACTGAACAGGGCAGAAGATTGGCACTGTCCGATTGTCAATTGCGATTCGCGTCAGATATACAAGGAGTTACCTATAGGTACTGCTGCTCCGACGGCGGAGCAACAGGCGAGGGTCAAGCACTACTTTGTGGGGACACATTCGCTAATAGAGGAATACAACGCAGGTCAGTATGAGAGGGATGCAGTGAGTGTGCTGACCGGTCTTTGCAGGGAACATACCGGCGACAAGCCATTTGCCATACTGACGGGAGGCAGTATGCTGTATATGAGTGCTGTATTGCGCGGGCTGGACGATTTGCCTATTGTACCTGAAGTTATACGCAAAGAGTTGCGAAAGGAATATGCCACGAGAGGTATAGAGTGGTTGCAAGCGGAAGTGGAGCGGGTGGACCGGAACTATTGGCAAGAGGTGGACAGAAACAATCCTCAGAGGCTGCTGCATTGTATAGAGATAACACGTACGGCAGGTGTACCTTACTCTGAATTGCGGACACAAAGACAAGCGGAGAGACCGTGGACTGTGCATATAACCAGACTTATCAGACCGCGTGAGGAGTTGTACGCAAGGATTAACAGGCGTGTAGATGCGATGGTGGCAGAGGGATTGGAGCAGGAAGCAAGAGAGGCATACGGATGGTTCAAGGAGCGCGGATTGGCAGTGCCTAACAGTTTGAAGACAGTAGGTTACAGCGAGATGACAGACTATATAGAGAGACGCTGCACACGTGAAGAAGCCATAGAGAAGATAAAGCAACACACACGCAACTACGCCAAGAGGCAAATGACGTGGTACAGGAACAGTTTGCAGTAAATTTACAAAAAATGAAGATAAGGACTTTATACATTTTATTATCAGGCCTGTTGATGACAGGCTGTCACAAGGTGAGTGTTGAGTTTTCTTATTCACCTACCGCTCCCAAGACAGGTGAGAAAGTGACATTTACCAACCAATCGCAAAACGGCGAAGATTACACTTGGGACTTCGGCGACAACCAGACTACAAGTACGAAAAACACTACGCATACGTACAGGAAAGCTGGTACATACGTGGTAACGCTGAGCGAGAAGAAGAGCAAGAAGACGTGCCGACACGCTGTAACAGTGACTGACAGTATAGTGGGAATCGGTGTGTCATCGGACGAGATACACCGGTATGACAGTGTGACGCTGAAAGCACAGGTGTGGAATCCGTTCTCGCACGAGGTGACTTACAGATGGATTTTGGACAAGCACACTCATCTGATAGATGGCGGCTTGGACGAAGACAGCATCGTGGTGCATTTCAGACACCCCACAGATTATATGCAGGATTACCCGATGACTGTCCAGATAGGTTTAGAGGTGACGATGGATGGCGCAGTTTACAATGCGGAACAAGCCGTAACGGTATATGAGAAGCAGACATGGTCGCTGCTGCTGCGCACGACAGACGGCGACTGGTATCAGCCTGTCTATCCACCATATTACGATGCTGTCCGCCGTATGGACGAGGCTAACGGTTCTGTTAGTTACACGGCGGCTGAAGGCAAAACTTTATTGGACGGAACGGAAACAAGTTTGCAAGCTACTGACAGAATGGAACAGAAAGTTTATACGGGTTCGGCAGAAGGTTTGACAGTCAGCAACTTGAACGGAACGAATAAGGTGGTGCTGACAACGGATTCTGTGGGGACAATGGTGTTGGACAGCGTGCATCAGCGGTTGTTCTACACAACTATTGCAGGTACATTTGCCATGCCTCTGATTTATACCCCGAACAACAAGACCAAAGAGGACGCAATGAAAATCAATGACCTGACACAGATAACAGCAATAAGAACGAAAGAATAAACATGATACCTGATTATATATTTGAGACTTCGTGGGAAGTGTGCAACCACGTGGGCGGCATACACACAGTACTGGTCTCACGTGTGCCTTTGATGCAGGCGATGAACAAGGACAGGGTAATTTTTTTCGGTCCTGATTTAGGACAACACTCGGACTTGGAGTTCAGGGAGGATAACAGACTGCTACGCAAATGGAGGGAGCAGGTAAATGGCAACAACGAGATGCCGAATGTCAGAACAGGCAGATGGAAGACTGCCGGTGAGCCGATAGCCATACTGATTGATTATAAGCATTTATGGAATAAGAAAAACAACCTATACAAGTGGGCGTGGGATGAGTTTGGGGTGCAGAGTCACGCTGCCTATGGGGACTATGACGATTCGTGTCTGTTCGGTTATGCCACAGGCCAGGCGATGGAGTCGCTGTACCGTTTTACGGGGGACAAACAAAAGAGTTTTGTAGCACATGTCCACGAGTGGCAGACAGGTTTTGCAGCGTTGTATTTGCGTGCCAACTGCCCTGAAGTCCGCAGTATTTTCACCACTCATGCTACGGGCATAGGCAGGTCGATAGCGGGCAATGGCAAGCCTTTATATGATTATTTTACAAGATACAACGGGGATCAAATGGCTGAGGAACTGAATATGGTGAGCAAACATTCGGTCGAGAAACAAGTTGCACACCATTGTGACTGTTTTACCACGGTTAGCGAACTGACAGCGAGAGAATGCGAACAACTGCTTGACAAGAAGCCTGATGTGGTGACCCCTAACGGGTT
The DNA here is from genome assembly GCA_024683975.1 of Paludibacteraceae bacterium. GTDB lineage: Bacteria > Bacteroidota > Bacteroidia > Bacteroidales > Paludibacteraceae > Colicola. The sequence goes on along the minus strand of JAIKXR010000158.1, from coordinate 3,556 downwards.
CGAACTTAAAGCTGTTCCTGAGGGTAAGGAATATGACAAAAAAAGACAAGAAACAAGGCAGATATTGGGGGCTGTCTATAAGCGTTTTTTGACAGACACCTGCGAAACAGAGCAAACTGATGATGCGTTGATGATTGCCATATCTGGAAGACTTGAATGGAAGAACAAAGGCATAGACGTGTTCTTGCAGGCGATGGAAAGGCTTAGTCAGGAGCAGATAGAACGGCCGATAGCGGCTTTTGTAATGATACCGTACCTGAACCGGACATCGTGGACGCGAGGCAAGGTAACGGTGATTTTTCTGCCATACTATTTTCCGCTCACAGAAGGTGTTATCACTAATCCTTGCGATTCGTTTATCGGCAGTAAAGAGGCAAAAATGATAACAGGTAAGAGTTATTATGACCTGCTGATAGGTATGGATATGACCGTCTTTCCGAGTTACTACGAGCCGTGGGGCTACACGCCGATGGAGTCAATTGCTTACAAAATACCGACGGTGACGACCGATTTGGCAGGATATGGCGTATGGGCGGAGGCTTCTATCAAGAAAGGCGAAACTTTTCCGGCAGTGACGGTGATTCACAGGACGGACAGCAATGAGACAGAGGTAGTGGAGCGGATAATGCTGAGCATAAGACGATTTATGGCATTGGACCAGAAAACGGCGGAGGCAGTAAGCAAAGCCGCAACAAGGCTGGCGAAGAAATCAACGTGGGAAAGGTTCTTTACATACTATGAGAAAGCTTATACAATAGCAATGAAGAGCGAAAAATGAAAGTGAATAAATATTAACGACAATGAATATATCTTACAAATGGCTGCGTCAGTACATTGACACACAGGATGACGCACAGACAGTTGCCCGTATCCTCACCGACATAGGTCTGGAAGTGGGCACAGTGGAAACAGTAGAGACCATTCGCGGCGGACTGCGGGGCGTGAAGGTTGGCCATGTGATGACCTGCGAGGCGCACCCCAACAGCGACCACCTGCATATCTGCCAGGTGGATCTGGGGGACGGCCAATTGACGCAGATTGTGTGCGGCGCGCCCAACGTGGCAGCCGGACAGAAAGTATTGGTGGCCACTATCGGCACAACGCTGTATCAAGGCGATGAGTCGCTGACGATAAAGAAAGGCAAACTGCGTGGCGAAGAGTCGCTTGGGATGATTTGCGCGGAGGACGAACTGGGTGTAGGCACAAGCCACGATGGCATTATGGTGCTGCCTGAAGACACTACCGTGGGGATGGATGCCCGCGAGTATTTCCATATTGAAGACGACACGCTGATTGAGGTGGACATAACGCCGAACCGCAACGATGGAGCCTCACACTACGGAGTGGCTCGCGACCTGTACGCCTGGTACAAGGCGCACGAGGACGAACTGTCATTCACCTGTCCCACCCTGCGTCTGCCGGACGTAAGTGGTTTCAAGGTGCAAAGCCACGACCTGCCCATAGAGGTGAGCGTGGAGGACACCGAAGCCTGTCCGCGCTATACGGGCGTGAGCATACGGGGGGTGACCATCCAAGAGTCGCCAAAGTGGCTGCAAGACAGACTGCAAAGCATCGGACTGAGGAGCATCAACAACGTGGTGGACGTGACCAACTTCGTGCTGATGGAACTCGGCCAGGCGCTGCACGCCTTTGACGCGGACAAGATCGGCGGACAGCATATCATCGTGCGCAAGGCCAAAGAAGGCACGCCTTTCGTCACACTGGACGGCATCGAGCGCAAACTGAGCGGCAACGACCTGATGATATGCGACGCGGAGCGTGAGATGTGCATCGCGGGCGTGTTCGGCGGGCTGAACACAGGCGTGAGTGAGACGACAAAGAACGTCTTTCTGGAGAGCGCGAACTTCAACCCCGTCAGCATCCGCAAGACAGCACGCCGCCATGGACTGAGTACGGACGCATCGTTCCGCTACGAACGCGGCTGCGACCCGAACTTCACGATGTACGTTCTCAAACGCGCTGCGCTGCTCATACAGGAAGTGGCGGGCGGAGAAGTGGCGATGGAGGTGGCTGACATCGTGAACGGCAAGCAGAACACGGAGGAGCAGCCCTTCCCGCTGTGGCAGGTGGATATGAACCTCAACCGCGTGGAGAACTTGATAGGCAAACAATTAGGTGCTGCGACCGTTGAGAAGATTCTTACCGCATTAGAGATACGCTTCACCAAAAACGGGGCGGACTACCGTCTCGAAGTACCCCGCTACCGCGTGGACGTACAGCGCGAATGCGATGTGGCGGAGGATATCCTGCGCATCTACGGCTACAACAATGTGGCGTTCCCGGAGAAAGTGAACACCTCGCTCAGTTACAGCTCGCACCCCGATTCGGAGGCACTGAAACGCCGCCTGAGCGAACAACTCACCGCGCAGGGCTTCAGCGAGATAATGAACAACTCGCTCACCAAAGTCAGTTACTATGAGCGCGGCACATGGCTTGACAGCTGCGTGAAGGTGAAGAACCCGCTGTCGAGCGACCTCGGCGTGATGCGCCAGACGCTGCTCTTCGGCGGACTGGAGTCGATACAGCGCAACGTGAACCGCAAGATGAGCGACCTGCGCCTCTACGAGTTCGGCAACTGCTACTTCTACAACCCCGCCGCCGTGAAGGACGAGCCGATACAGGCGTATTCGGAGAACCTGCACCTCGGTCTGTGGCTAACCGGCAACAAGTCGGCGCAGTCATGGGTGAGAAAGAGCGAGCAGAGCAGTTTCTACCAGCTGCACGCCTACGTGAACAACCTGCTGCTGCGCCTCGGCATCGACCCGGTGAGCCTCGTCCTCGAACCCGCCATCGACCCCGAAGGGGACAAGTGTTGCGGAATCGTGGAGTGCTTCGCCGACGGACTGGTCATCAAGACCCGCCAGGGGATGTCGCTCGGCTATATGGCTGCCGTCAGCCGCCAGCTGCTGCGTGAGTTTGACATCGACCAGAATGTGTATTTCGCCGACCTCTACTGGCCCTGTCTGATGGCGATGAACAAGCAGTACAAGCCCGTCATCGACGACCTGCCCAAGTACCCGTCTGTGAAAAGAGATTTGGCATTGCTGATAGACAAGGGTATTTGTTTCGCCGACCTTGAGAAAGCCGCCTTCCAGACGGAGAGGAAGCTGCTGCGCGAGGTGACGCTCTTCGACGTGTATGAGGGGAAGAACCTGGAGGAAGGCAAGAAGAGTTACGCGCTGTCGTTCATCCTGCAGGACAAGGACAACACGCTCAAGGACCAGCAGATTGAGAATATCATGTCACGCCTTCAGCAGGCGTTTGAGAAACAGTTCGGCGCAAGATTGAGATAATGACACTGCAAGACGAGATACTTCGCCGGCGCACTTTTGCCATTATATCCCACCCCGATGCCGGTAAGACGACGCTGACCGAAAAACTGCTGCTCTACGGCGGAGCCATTCACGTCGCGGGGGCTGTCAAATCCAACAAAATCAAACGGACAGCCACTTCCGACTGGATGGAGATTGAGAAACAACGCGGTATCAGTGTGGCTACCAGCGTTATGGGGTTCGACTATCAGGACTACCACATC
>JAIKXR010000146.1 GCA_024683975.1 Paludibacteraceae bacterium | reverse complement strand
GCTGTTTCCAGCCATGGGTCGGCAAGGACTTGTGAGAGCCTGTTACCGGTACGTGGAACATCGTAGGTGTGAATATCGAGTTTCATACCATAGCTTTGAGCCTGAAAGACTGCAGTCAGGAGTCCTGTATAGAAGTCGTAGAAGCGGTCGTTATATCCGTCACGGTTGGCATTGTGACTGTCAAAGGGCAGGATGACTGCCAACCGCCATACTTGTTCGGAATCTATGAAGGGGAATATCGGTTCTTGGTCTTTGATATATTGTATAGGAGGTTGTTCGTTAGCGATATCTATTTTAGTTTTATTGTCATGCTCTTGGGCTTTTGGTGGGATATGAACTTTGTCGTTGTTTTGCTGTCTGACTGTTGCTTTCTGTTCTTGTTGTTCCGTTTCAGTGTATTCAATTATATCTATATTCGGTTCTTGTTGTGCTGCTTCATTATGATTGACAGGTCCTGCGGGAATTAGAAGTATTTCGTCCAATTGCGGTCCACGGTTACGCAGTTGCGGGTTCCAGCGAATGATGTCTTCTTGGGAAACGTTGAACGTTTTGCTGATGCGGTAGATACCTATACGTTGAGGCGCGGCAAAACGATAGACTACAGTGTCACGAATGGTGTCGGTGGGGTATGGGAGACCGGCGTTCTGTGCTTTCAGTCCTATAATGACAAAGGAAAGCAAAACGGGCGGAATAATGAAATATTTGATGTTACGAAGTGACATGTTTGATTGTTTTTATAGTTGTTTCTTGTGATGTTGCTGTTTTGCAAAGCAGTCAGGCAGTGGTGATTTTTGTTCTGTATTTGAATCTCCGAGTGACAATTACAACAGAGCCTATAAGTATAAGCATCAGAATGGGTGCGATGATACTGACAGACTGAATGAACGGGCGGTTGGCGTATGCTTTTTTGTCGTTGATCAGTCTGAGTGAGACCTGTCTTTGTCTGAGAGAGAGAAGGTCGCAGTCATCGGTAAGCCAGAGGACGGACTGTACAAGAAAATCGCGGTTGCCGAATTGTGTTTTGGAGTATCGGTCGAATCCTGCGGGCAGTGGTTGTCCGTCTTGCCATTCGTTGCCCGCGATACTGCCTGCAGCCACCACTATTTGCCGGCTTATGCCTTCGGTCAGCATCGGTCGTTGGGACTTGAGTGAGTCGGGTACGATACGGTGTGTGAAGAAAGAAGGGAATTTGCCTTCTAACGCGGCAGCGACCGGCATATATGCGTTGCGGAAGCGTTCTTGGTCGATTCTGAGGTCGCTCAAATCCACTTGGGCGGGAGTGGGAGTGAGTGATGATGCGTTGGATGTGGCGAGCAGGATTGTTTTGGCAATGCTGTCTTCACCTACGAGGTCGAGCAGGGAAGCCATAGTGCAGGACACTTGCATCAGGTTGCGTGTGACAGGCGACTGTTCGTTAGTGAGGAGTAGTGGAGCGTAGGTCCAAGGCAATGGTTGATACTGGGGCCTTTGCGGGTCAGAGGAAACGTCAACGGGAATGTTAAGGCACTGCATGTCTTGGACAAGAGCGGGATTGATGCGTACGCCGTAGCGGAAGAGTTGGTCATTGAGGTTGAGGTCGAGCGGGATGACAGGTGTGACACCGTTGTCAGTGAGCATGTCTTCGGAGAAGCGCACGCCGTTGAGAAGCCATAATACGCGTCCGCCGCGCATTATGTACTGGTCGATGATATATTTGTCGGTTTCGGTGAAAGGTGCCTGCGGGTCGGCTATGATGATTGCGCGGTATGGATCAAGAGCAGCGAGTCTGGAGCCGAGCGAGCCACGGTCAACTTGGAAATAGTATCGCAGAGACTGCTGAAAGTCATAAACTTGTGTGTCCCCCATTTCTCCGTGTCCTTCGATGAAAGCAACCCGTTCTACAGAGTCTTTACGCAGCGTGTGCAGCGTTTGGATAAAAGCATATTCGAGTGCTTCGATAGAGCGGTTGAGGTTCTCTTCGCCGCTTAAACCTCTGTTCTGTTGCAGCAGATTGACTATCATTGACTTGTTTTTGTAAGCGACTTGTGCGTATGGCCATAGTGTCGTTTGTTCTGTTTTGCCGTCCCGTGCGCGTTCGTGGACAAGAATGGGTGAGCAGCCGCGTTGTTGTAGGAGTGTATAGTCGCGTTCTTCCAAGTCGCTGTCATCAAGTCGGACAAGATGGTTATGGTGGTGCAGTTCTTCGATGAGATATTCGGTGGATTCTTTCAGGCGTTGGAAACTGCTGTTCATCTCACCGTTGAGGTAAATGGTGATGGTGGCAGGTGAGTCCAATGTTTCTATTTCGGCAAGTGACTGACGGTGTATGGTATAGCGGCGGTCTGCGGTCAGATCCCACCTGACCGTCAGCGGGCTGAGCAGCAAGTTAATGACAACGAGTGCCGCGAGAGCCAATATCCACCGTTTTTGAGGTTTAGTCATTGTGCCGATACAGAGTTGTTTCTTTTAAGTTTTGTACTGGGCAGTTTATTGTTTGGATTTTATGGCCTTCCATGTTTCCTCGTTGAGTATGACATTGTGTTTTTTGCGCAGTTCCTGTACCCATTGCGCGTCCATCTGGTCCTGATAGTCGGAAACCACCTTGCCCCGTTCGTCGTTGTATGTTTCGGGGTTTTTAAGTTTTTTGCCGACTGCTTTGACAATGGGGAAATCGTCATCGGGTGTGTATGTTGACGCTTTTGTTTTGAAGCCGAACTTGTCAACAGCGGGGTTTTGTCCTTGTTTCCACAGTCCTCTTTCCACACGTACGATAGTTACGCTGTCGTTGTTCATACGTTCGCGAATGGTTTTGGCAACGCTGTCGAAGGGAACTGTTTTGGCTATTGTTTCTGCGCGTTTGGCTGATTGCTTGTCACGTGCATAAATCATGAATCCCTTGAATCTCGGTTCTGTCCATTTGTAAGAGTCGCGGTGGGTGTTGAAAAAGTTGATTAGTCCGGCAGTATCTTTGGATGCTCTGTCCCAGACGCGTTTTGTGCTGACTTCGAAGAGCAGTATGCCGTCGTGGTATTCGCGCACGAGGTGCCGTAGTTCGGGGTATTTTTCTTCGATGTGTGAGTCGGCGTAAGCGAACACTTCGTCGTCAGTCATAGAATCTGGTAGCGAGTATTCCTTGCGTGTTTTGCTTATGAAGGCTTTTTTAGCCTCATCCATGCGTTCGTCCCGCTCAACGTTACGGCGGATGGCAGAATATAGGCTGTCTAACGGTTGTGGTTGACGGCGTTCGTAGAGGCGAATGATATGCCATCCGTAGTCGCTGCGGATAGGCTGGCTTGTTTCTCCCTGTTGGAGAGAGAAGGCTGATTGTTCGAAGGGGCGGATCATAACGCCGCGTGTGAACCATCCTAAGTCGCCCCCGCGCATAGCACTGCCTTTGTCATCGGAGTTTTTGAGGGCTGTCTCATCGAAATCCGCACCGTTGAGAATGACTTGGTAGAGACTGTCAATCTGCGCTTTGGCAGTTTGCTCCTTGGCAGGATCGTCTTTGGGAACCATTTTCATTATGTGTGCGGCGTGCACTTCCTCCGTTTCTATTTCTTCCTCCACTAATGCAATGTGTAGTCCGAACGGGCTGTTGAATACAGGGGTGATGCTGCCTACGGGTGTGTTATATACAGCGTCTTCAAAACTGTATATATAGCGGAAGGGTATAATCCAGCCGAGTTCCGCACCATTGGTGCTTTTATTTGGGTCTTCGGAATATTTCTCGGCTAATGCGTAGAAATCTTCTTTGCCGGATACGGCTTGTTGCCGGATGAAGTTGATACGTGCGAGCGCGGCTTGCCGGAGCGAGTCGGAAGCGTCTTGCTGGCATCGGATAGCTATGTGTGAGGCGCGGCGGAAATGGCGCATACGGTAGTAGCTGAGGCGTACGAGGCTGTCGATGGCTTGTTCGTCGCGGAGGTATTTCTCGACTGCTTGGGCACGGTAGCCTTTGAGTTCTTCTTTGAAGGCTTGCGTGGTGTCGATGTGTTGCATCTCGGCTTCCGCGACCTTGAGTTTGAAGTTGGTGAAGAGTTCGAGGTACTCATCAAAAGACTTGGGGTCGGCAGAGGACTCTTGGTTGTTTTTCTGGAAAATGTAGAGGAACTCGGAAGCCATAACGGGTTTGCCGTCAATAGTCATAAGAACCTGGTCGGGTTCAGCTGCGTAGAGCACCGTAAGAGATACGAGTGCCAAGAATGACAAGAAAAATTTCTTCATATTGATATGTTTTACAATTTTTTTGTTGTTCGTGTGTTTCCGTGTCTTGTTGCAAGATTGCAACGCAGAAAGCGCGCAAAGATACGATATACTTTTTTAGTGTGCAAAAAAATCAGTGCTTTTATATGCATAAGTTTGGCAACTCGAAAGAAAAGGCTTACTTTTGCGGCGGAAACGTGGATAATTGATAATTGGGGATTAAGAAATACAAATTGATAAGATATGGATATATCAGTAGTTGTGCCTCTTTATAACGAATCGGAGTCGTTGCCGAAGTTGTATGAATGGCTGTCAAGGGTGATGCGGGAGAATGGTTACAGTTATGAGATACTGTTTGTGGATGACGGTTCGACTGACGGCTCGTGGAATGTTATACGCTGTTTGCATGAGCGGTATCCTGAGACAGTGCGAAGCGTCAGGTTCAGACGCAATTACGGCAAATCTGCGGCCTTATATTGCGGCTTTAAGCGTGCTGAAGGCAATGTGGTTATAACGATGGATGCGGACTTGCAGGATTCGCCCGACGAGATACCTGAGCTATACAGGATGATAACGGAGGGGGGCTACGACCTTGTGAGCGGATGGAAGAAGAAGAGGTACGACAACAGGCTGACTAAGAATTTGCCGTCAAAGTTGTTTAATGCGACCGCACGTATGGTGACTGGCATACAGTTGCACGATATGAACTGCGGGCTGAAAGCGTACAGGAACGAGGTGGTGAAGAACATAGAGGTGTTTTCTGAGATGCACAGATACATACCTTATTTGGCTAAGAATGCGGGATTTACTAAGATAGGAGAGAAGGTGGTTCAGCACAGGAAGAGGGAGTTCGGCGAGAGCAAGTTCGGTTTGAGCAGGTTTGTGAACGGTTATTTGGACTTGATGACGCTGTGGTTCTTGAACAAGTTCGGGAAGCAACCGATGCACTTTTTCGGGTTGGCTGGCAGTTTGATGTTTGTGATTGGTCTTGTAGCGGTTGTAGTGGTGGCGGCGATGAAACTGCACGCATTGGCCAATGGGGTAAAAGCGATGTTGATAGGAACAAATCCGTATTTCCACATAGCCATACTGATGATGATTTTGGGGTGTATGCTGTTTTTGGCGGGTTTTTTGGGCGAACTTGTCATTCGCAATTCGCAGACGCGCAACGACTACCTGATAAGAGAGGAGATTTGATTGGAGGTCTTCAAGATACGGATAAAAATCTTTGAAAAAAGTAAAAGAAGAGGAAAAGGGGCGGTTTCGCCCTTTTTATGTGTAGTTGATATGGCACTTTTTTTCGGGTTTTTTCGTCCTTTTTTCGAGTTGTTATGGTTGAGATTATTGAGATGGAGAATCAATAATCATTGCGTGTTCATCGGTATAAAAATAGGACATATATCGGACTGATTTCGGCTAATTACATAACCTTTACATAACCTTCACATAACCTTCGCATAACCTAAAATTTACAAATATCTGATATTCCGTTAATTGCGAAAATTCAATATCGCGACCATTGAAAGGCTTAAAAGCAGTAGGACAAAATATGCCTGCAAGCCGATACGGCAAATAAAATTACCGAGTCATTAAAAATGCATTAGCTGTTGGACAGTATAGTGGGACGCTTACGCCCCTCTTAAAAAATATATATGAATTTATTTTGCAGATACGATAAAAAGCTGTAATTTTGCGCGGTTTAATGTATTAGTCGCTTGTCGCAGACCTGAATGCCTGCATACTGTAAAGCAAGATGATTTACAAACGCTAAATATAAAAATAAGAGATATCATGAAACGCAATTATCAACAACCAGTTTCGAGTGTGGAGGTGATTGAGACGAGCAATGTGCTTCAGATTGTCCTTCCCTCTCCCATAGGTAAAACCGGTGATGGTAACGGAGATGAAACCCAATATGCTCCGTCAATCCAATATAAGGTAAGAAAGTAATAAATGTAGAAAGTCAGGCAGAGCCTGAATGGAACAAAATCAAGACCCAAAGGTTGCAACAAGCTGTGCAGCCTTTGGGTATTATGTATAGGCAGAGCGACAGAAGTTAGAAAAAAGCGGTCAATGAGACGAAAAATGCGAGGTGTAGATAGAAAAAAGGTGTGAAAGTGATTTGTAAATAGAAAAAAAGTTGTATTTTTGCGGCTGAAAAGAGTGGCAGTTCTAAAAGTATAAAGTAGTCAGTATGTTAGAGAGTTTCTACGCAACACACGATTATCTTGTATCACACGTTGATCAGTCTTCATACCGTCATTTGTTGGATGAGATAGATTGGTCAGAGCGTTTGATAGCGATAACAGGTGGTCGCGGTGTAGGAAAGACCGACCTGCTGTTGCAATACGCATACAGGCAGAAGAAACATAATCCCGATTTGGCAAGGGAGATACTCTACATTGATTTCAACAATTTCTATTTCACTGAGCATTCGCTGTATCAGTTTGCCGAGGAGTTTGTATCAACCGGTGGTAAGACGCTGTTGTTGGATCAACTTTTCAAGATTCCAAACTGGCAAAAGGAATTGAGGGACTGTTACTTTCATTTTACGGGATTGCAGATAGTGTTTGTGGCCTCACCGCTGATGAACGTTGATGCGCCCAACTCGGAGATAAGTCATATAGTAAAGGTGTATAACTTAAGAGGTTATTCGCTTCGCGAGTATATCAATCAGCAGCCACAGGTGACTCATTCTCTCCGTTCATATACATTGGATGAGATACTGGCCGGTCACGAGCAGATTGCAAAGGAAATACTGTCATACGTGAGACCGCTGAACTATATGCAGGAGTATCTGCGGCACGGTTATTATCCATATCGCGAGGTCAACAGGGATTTCTCGGAAACGTTGCTCAAGACGATGAATATGTCAATAGAGGTGGATATACTGCTGAATAATCAGATAGAAGTGGCGTACTTGGGCCGCATACGGCAGTTGCTCTATTGTCTGCTTTCAGAATTGCCTTGTTCGCTTAATGTGTCAGATTTGGCAACAAGAATAGATACGTCAAGGGCGACGGTGATGAACTATATCAAGTTTTTGAAGGATGCCCGCATGATCAACCTTCTATACAAGGACGACAAGTCGTTCCCCAAAAAGCCGTCGAAAGTGTATATGCAGAATCCGAACTTGTGTTATGCATTGCCATCGCGTCAGGTGAGTCAGCAAGATATAGCAGAGACGTTTTTCTACACTTCGCTGCACGGTTCGCAGAAGATTAATGCCGATGAGAATGCCGCGTTCCTGATTAACCACAAGACGAAGATGGATGTGTTTGCCACGATGCCCAAGCGTGATATTTTCCGCTATACGGCGATTGCAGACTTGGAAATAGGTCACAATAAGTGCATTCCGCTGTGGTTGTTCGGGTTCTTGTATTGATTACCCTTATGTTGTTTTTTAGACATCATAATTCATTGATTTTGGAATAGGTTTCTATATATTGGAGATAACAACAAACAGACCGCTGACATTCAGCGGTCTGTTTGTTGTAGTAAGTGACCCTGCCGGGGCTCAAACCCGGAACCTTTGGAACCGGAATCCAACGCTCTATTCAATTGGGCTACAGGGCCAGATTATAATTAATCGTTCATAGTCAATAGGTTAATGTTTAGCGGCGGTCGCTTAAAAAGATAAGGATGTAGTATAGCAAGTTAGCGAGTGAACCGAGAGCGGCAACCACATAAGTATAAGCTGCACTGCGTAGTGCAGATTTCGCCAAGGGAGTTGTTTGTTCTGATGTTATGCCAGCTCCGTCCAACCAAGCGACAGCGCGGCGTGAAGCGTCAATTTCAACTGGTAAAGTGACGAAAGAGAAGATGGTGGTGAGGGCAAACAAGCAAATACCTATGAACATCAGTTGAGGGAAGGAATTGATGAGCAGCATACCGGCGAGCAGCACCCACATCATCCATTTGCTTGCGAAATTGACAACGGGAACGAGTGCGGAGCGCATTTTCAGCGGAGCGTAAGCGATATCATGCTGCACCGCGTGTCCACATTCGTGTGCTGCGACAGCGGCTGCGGCAACTGAAGCGGAATTATATACTGATTCGGAAAGATTGACTGTTTTGGTGGCCGGGTTGTAATGGTCGGTAAGATGTCCTTTTGTGCAAGTTACTTGCACATCGTGAATGCCGTTGTCGCGGAGCATTTTTTCTGCCACTTCTTTGCCGGTCATACGTAGTGGTACTTTAGAATATTTCTTAAATTTGCGCTCCAAAGAGGCGGAAACAATCCAACTGGCAAGAGCGATGC
>JAIKXR010000125.1 GCA_024683975.1 Paludibacteraceae bacterium | reverse complement strand
AACGGGAAAGGTTGAGGGCATCAACAATAAGATAAAGGTTATGAAGCGCAATGCATATGGTTTTAGAGATGACAAGTATTTTACCCTGAGACTATACGCCCTACACGACTGCCGCATCACTCGAAATGTCGGATGAACCCTTTATTTTTAATGCTTTCTCTATTTCTGTTTCCGGTGTCTTCTGACTCTTCTTCTGAAAACCGTTGAACAAAACAACTATATTGCCATTGTCAAAGATGAAAAACACGCGGTAAATGTTTCCGTCAATCTCCACGCGCAACTCGAATTATCCGCCACGCAGATGTTTGACAAACTTGACAGATACTCTTTCTTCGGTTTTCAGCAGTTCCAACGCATAGTCTATTTTCCGTTGTACACGTCCTTCTAATGCATTATAGAATGATTCGAAAAAGCCACCAAACGTTAAAATCTTTCTATTCATTGTTGCTACTCCGAGAGCGAGAAATTTCAAATCCGGCGTAAAGATACGGCAAGTTTCAATATCGTGCAACTTTCTGATATGTTTTTTCTTTTTTTATGCAGATAAACTACATTAATTGGGAGTGTCGTTTTTCGTCAGGCGGGCGTTCTGCCTGTCGCAAACAACGTTCAATATACGCCTTTGCTGTTTCCGTTGTCGGAACCAGCAGTTCTGCTGTCTTGGCTCAGCATCATTTCCGGCTGATTTTCAGGCAATTGATATGACATTATAATACCTTCCCAATACCTAAAATTTACAAATGACTGATATTCCGTTAATTACAAAAATCAATATCACGACCATTGAAAACCGCAAAAGTACGGCCTTGCACCGCCTCGCTAAAAGACAAGAAATGCGCATTAACACCAAGCGGTCTTTAGACCTCAAAATATCCGCGATGCCTTTATAACACACTGTGATTCTGTCTTATACAAATCCATTGAATCATTAACTATAAACTTGAAACCATAAATTTGCAACTACATGTCTTATATTTGTACATCTTCCGAAAAAGGAGTACTTTCGTGCGCGGAATGAGTAAGCGCAGTCTGATATGGAAAATACCAACCGCGATGGTTGGTATCTTATTGGGAGTCGTATTACTGCTGCTCGTGGCAGCAGCGTGTGTGCTGTATGTGCCATCGGTACGCAACGCCGTGCTTGAGAAAGGAATAGCTGTTGCCAACGAGAAGATTGACTACGACATTGAACTCGGACATATCTATCTCTCACCTTTTCATCATTCGCCGATGTTACTCTATCGTGCCTACAAAGGTGAAGAGGACTTGCCCATAGAAATACAGATTGACAGTCTCTTTGTCGGTCATCGCGGGCAGGACACGCTTCTTTATACCCGCACGCTATGTCTCCAAGCCCGGTTGCAGACGGCAAACCGGACATCGCCTTTCAGCGATTTCACCAATATTCCTGTTACTGTCGGGCGGTTGCTGCTCAATCAGACGACTTTTCATTCTGACAGCCTTATCGAAGCGGTAGGTATAGACGCCATAGTGAACGGATTGGAGTTGTCAAGTCCTGAGATTCTTATTGCCGAAGGCAGGTTCCCGCTGCACGGACTGCTTCTCAATGATGCCGACATAACCATTGACCTGCGCAGTTCTTCTGACACCACTGACAGCGACACCACCAAGACGCTTATGGCATTCGACGTGCCGGACGGAGTGATGCGCAATGTGCATTTCAGACTTACTCCATTGGCTCTGGATATCCGCACCGATAATCTTAAAACAAACGTTTTGGCGGATGTGGGCGCCAATCTGTATGACGCACGCCGGATAGATATAGGCGGTCTGACTTTCGGTCTTGGTGAACTCCGCATACCTGCGGATACCATCTACGGTGATGCGCGTGTGGATTTGAGCGGCAACATCATCACCACCAACGGACTGCATGTCCGTTCTGACGAGACGGGTGCAAAAGCAGACCTTTCAGCTACGCAGGTGAAACTCGGTACCATGCGTGTTGATGTGACAGGCGAGGCGGAATATCAAGGCAGCAAAGCACGGCTTCATGGCTATTACGACATTGATGACGAGGCGTATAACATGCACGTCAATGTAGAGCGTGTCAATCTGTCGCCCTTCCTCAAAGACCCCGCGTCCATTATCCTTGCAGGCAATATAGAAGCGGAAGGCAAGGGATTGAACCCACGGCATAGGACGATGAGAACGAAAGTGCGTATGCATCTGACTGATGCTGTATATGATAACATCGACGTTTCGGGAATAACCCTTGACGCGGCCTTGGCGAACCAAACGGTAAATGGCACATTGCATTTGCCTGTCATTATGACCGGAGACTCCCTGCAACTTAAGGCTCAAACAGAACATCAGTTCCGCGTATCGGATTTTCTGACTCCGGAACTGATGGAGGCGGACTACCATACGCAGATGCGCGACGTGAGTGTACATGTCGCAGGGGAAGATATTTATGCCGGGTATCTGCGGTTGGATTTTCTGACAGACAGTACCACCTCTCTCAATTTTAACACCACCGGGATGAACCTCACAGTCCACAGCCCGATGCACATTCTGACTCTGGTGGACAGGATACAACCCTTGCTCAATGCGGTAGGCGATTCAACCATCATCCAACCTGTCACATCGCTTGCCGACTTGACGATGCTTGACACTCTCCGTTGTCTTATCCCGGAATTAGCGGCAGATATTGAACTCCGGCACGGAAGTCCCGTACAACATATCATCGAACGCAAAGGTTTGGATATAGACACTCTGTCTGTCGCCCTCATCTCCGATTCGCGTCACACAAATATCGCCATCAATGCCGCTGTCCCGACTATCGACCATATAGAAGACAGCACATCGTTGCGTCTGCCTGCCATCAATGCTTCGTTCAATATGAAGATGACTGAAGGTAAGACGACAGCATCTCTGTCCGCCGATACACGTCTCACAGACGGTGCGATGAGTATCCACGACCTTTGTACAGATGCCGCGTTCAGAATAAACCTGAAGAGAGAGGGACAGAACCTGAACGGAACAGGAAAACTAACGCTTGACAGTCTATTCTATAACGACATGGACTTGGGCAAGCATGCTGTAGATCTGCAGCTGTCTCCATCGCAGGATTACGCACATGCCCTTCGCGCAGACATACAAACCGAAGATATACCCGTGGAACTCATAGAAAGTTTTGTAACTCTCACGGATATAGACCTTCACGGAGCCATCAGAGCTTCAGCTTCAGTGGACGGGCTGCCGGAGGAAACGGATATATCCGCCGTAGTGCAACCTCTTGGAGTGTCCGCCCGATACCTGCCTTACCAAGTAGGTCTCAGCCTCGGAGAGACCCCCGTTATCATGTCACATAACCAAGTGAATCTCAACGGACTGCCGATATATGGCGCGGACAGTACCTTTCTTGCCCTTAACGGAGGGTTGGATCTCAATAAAATGATGGTTGATGTAACATTAACTGCTGACAGTTTTGCTCCCGCCAAATTACCTCGAGGAGGTCCTATACCTGTCTATGGCGACTTGGCCACCGACATACGCGGGCGCGTCACAGGTCCGTTAGACAGCATTGTCGCCGATGTGGATGTTACGATTCTGCCTACTACTGACATCACTTATCCGATAGATAAGAAGAATATCGCCCAGGTCAAACCGCACGGCACAGTCAGCGTGCGCTATGGCACAGCAGACGGCGCGCTTGGCCTCGGCGGCAGAATCAATGTTGATGACGGTATAGTCCGCTACTCGCCCAAAATGTATCCTATCATGCCTTTCCGTGTGGATTCAGGCAGTCATGTCGCTTTCAACGGATCTTTGGGGCAGACATGGCTCGATATCTCCGCTTCGCAGAGAGTAAAAGCCGATGTAGAGTCGTCAGGCGAAGAGACACGCCGTGTGGACTTTACAACAGGTGTGCGGGTCAAGGGCGAATTAGATTCGTTAGGTCTTGACAAAATAGGTTTCTTCCTTGAAGCTCCGGAAGACGAAACCGTCACGCATGAACTGTCATCACTCGATGAAGAAACACGTGAAGGACTGGCAGCGACCCTCCTTGCCACAGGCATGTATGTGGGCGAAAGCAACGTGGCTGCCGAGCGCGATGGATATGCGCTGTCATCTATTATCAACAGCCGTATCAACGCCGCCATGGCTAACTCCAAGATGGGCAAGTTCGTTGATATTGACATCAGTAGCGGGCAGAGTAACCACGCCGCCGGTAAGACCAACGATATGAACATCACCATCAGCAAGTCCTTCTTCAAAGAAAAACTGCGTATCACCATAGGTTCTTCACTCACCGACAATCCTGAAGTAAATAAGACTAACGGTCTGCTCAACAACATCACCGCTGACTACAAACTGACAAAAGACGGCAACGTGCTGTTGCGGCTCTTCACGCAACGCGACTATAACAACGTCTTTGAGGGCGAACTCTATAAGTCCGGACTTGGCGTGCGTGCGATAAAAGAATGGCATCGCAGGGAATTGTTCAGGTCGGACACTGTTTCGCGTACCTATGGGCTGACAGCTGATGCGGACGTTGCGTATCGTTCGAACAACAGCATCGGTCCTGACTTCACGCTCAAGTCGAATATAAGGAACATATTCGGCAAAGGCGAAACATTCACGCTCAAAGGCAACGGCGCTTATTACTGGGCTCTCCGCAACAGATTTCCAGGTGATCCGAAGAAAACCGACACCTACAAAATGGGCGTTAACGCCTCACTCATTTTCCCCTATCTGCATTGGAAAGGTGATAATAACCCCGAAGGTGACACTCGCTATATGCTTGGCTACCAGTACGAGAATATAGCCGGAGGGTACGGAGTGCATAAGTTGTCCGGCTCGTTCACCTATTTCATCCGTTCGCCCCACTCGTCATATATAACCCACGCTTTCACGCCTTTCTCGCTCTCTGTTGTTATGTTGAAGGCAGAATCCGTCGAACTGCTCAATAAAGCGGCAGAGTACCCGCAACTGCTTAAAGTGATTGCAGGAAATGAGTTTATACCTTCTGTCGGCTACAATTTCATATACGATGACTACCGCTCCCGCCGTGCCGTCAATACTTCTGTTAATCTCGGCTTCAAGGAGTCCGGCAACCTTATCAACGGGTTGTATTGTCTTTTCGGATACAAGTGGGACGACTTAGACAAGCCGATGGGAAAAACCTCATTCAACCAGTTCGTCAAACTTTCTGCCGAACTGCGCAACCGTTTCAATCTCACCGACCGGGTATCCATAGCCACACGCTTGTTTGCAGGGGCGAATATGCCTTTAGGCAACTCGTGTTTCGGTCCTCTCTCCGAGGCTTTTTATACCGGCGGGTCTCATAGCCTGCGCGCCATGTCACACTCTTCTTACGGACCCGGTAACTTTTATTCCACCAAATATAACCAGTCCTTCTTCCATGCAGGAGATGTCAAAATGGAAGCTAACTTCGAGCTCCGTTTTCCCATCGTATGGAAACTCTACGGCGCAGCTTTTGTCGATGCCGGCAACGTATGGGACTGGTATTCTACTACGGACTTGTTCAAAGCCGCCGGGTATGAAGATCTGCTAACGAGTTTGGAGATTCCCGTAATACTGTACGACGGTATCTTCAATAATCCGTATTTCGCGCAACAAATAGCTCTTGGAACAGGTGCGGGTCTGCGCCTTGATATTGAAGGAATGGTTATTCGTCTCGACATAGGTGTCGGCATACATGCGCCATATCAGACCTACCGATATGACAAGACCGGCAAACCTGACCTGACAAAGCCTATTGAAACCTATTACAATATACCTTCCGCTCTTGATGCCTTCCGCGTCAATTTCGGCATCGGCTATCCGTTCTAACCAGACGGATATGAGAGTGAAAATCAAAGTGGGGTTCCGATATTCATCAGAACCCCACTTTGGTCGAGAAGACGTGACTCGAACACGCGACCCCTACGTCCCGAACGTAGTGCGCTACCAACTGCGCCACTTCTCGATTATCAATTTTCAATTATCAATTGTCAATTATTCCTGTACTCCTTCGGTGTCATATTCACGTGCGAGCGGAAATACCTGTTGAAGAACGCCACATTGTCAAATCCTAATGAAAGGGCTATTGTCTTTACCTGTGCGTTACTCATCTTCAGTTGGGCCTTGGCATCTGTCAGAATAGCATCGTCAATTATGTCTCGTGCGTTCTTGTTGCTCACTTGTCTTACGGTGCTGCTCAAATGTGGTATTGACATGCGCATCGCCTTAGCGTAGTTGTTCACATGATGCCATTCCTGATAGTGTGCCATTACCAATTTGACATAATCATGGTATATCTCTTCTTTACGGTCTATGGGTTTGGAGAGAGACCTGCCTTCATGGCTGATAAAATTCAGATACGTTGTCTGCAAAAAGTTGAACAGATGCACCACGTTTTCTGTGTTTATCATTGGCGGTCGTGTGTTGCATGCTTTAGTCAATGCGTCCGCCAAGGCCTTGAGAGCAGTAGCACTATCCTCGTTGATGCTGATTATAGGGTTGTGCGGCAGCAAAGTGTTTAATGCAAACCTGTTGTTAAAATCGTGCTTCTCCAGAAAAGCCGAAGAGAACAGTATGTAATAGACCAACGCATCTTTGGAGAACTCGTGTATAAGCAGGAAACTGTCCGGCTTGAGTATCGCTACATCGTTCTTCTTTATCGGGTATTTGGTTATATCTATTGTCGCTGATGCCGAACCTTCCACCATCAGCGCAAATACTCCGCATTTTATCTTGCATGGAAAACGGCAATACTCGTTCATAAGTTCGCCTGTCGCGTCACCTATAAGGTAATCTACCGGACAATCAAACAAAGGAATAGAGTTGTCTTGCTTATCCATGGCTAATCGTTGTTTAAGTCAAGATTTAGCAGCACTTTTCTCCAAAAGCGGCTGCAAAAGTACTGCTT
Organism: Paludibacteraceae bacterium; assembly: GCA_024683975.1. Lineage (GTDB taxonomy): Bacteria > Bacteroidota > Bacteroidia > Bacteroidales > Paludibacteraceae > Colicola. The sequence continues at coordinate 1,958 of JAIKXR010000125.1, read as the reverse complement.
TTTTGCAATCTGTACAAATCTTTGATAAAAAAATATTTATTTTTGCCAATTATCCTTCAGCGATGCTGTTCTATTGAGTACTATATGCTTCTCGTCAGTGTCCGGATCAACAACGAAGAATCCTTGTTTAAGCAACTGATAGTGATTTACTTGTGCTATTCCGTTAACCATATCGGGCTTCTTCAACTCTCTCTTGAGCCATTGTTCGGCTTTGCACGTCACTGTCTTCAGACTGTCTTTATTAAGCAGGTCTCTGAAATCCCCTTCCTCGGCTGACGGGTTCTCTACGGCGAACAAACGGTCATACAGACGCGTCTCCACATCTATGCACGATGTACATTCAACCCAGTTGATGGTCGCTTTTGTCTTCCTGTTGCCTCCTTCCGTTCCTGATTTCGATAGAGGGTCGTATGTGGCATAAACAGTTGTCAGATTGCCATCCGCATCTTCTTCATACCCTGTCGCTTGTATGATGTATGCGTTCTTCAGTCTCACCTCTCTGCCGCCCGGACTCAAGCGGTAGAAATTCTTGTCTGCCTCCTTCTGGAAGTCGCCTCTCTCAATGTACAACTCTCGTGCAAAAGGTATCTCTCTCGTGCCAAGCGCCTCATTACCGTCGATGTTCTCTGCCTCTATTGTTTCGCCTGTGCCTTCATAGTTGGTTATGACAAGTTTGACAGGGTCAAAAATGGCGCATACCCGTGGCGCAGTGGCCTTCAGTTCTTCGCGGATAGTGTGTTCAAGCAGCCCCGTGTCTATCATTCCCTCCACTTTGGTGTAGCCTATCTTGTTGATGAACTCTCTTATCGCCGTTGGAGTGTAACCTCTCCGCCTCAATCCGCACACTGTCGGCATACGGGGGTCGTCCCAACCTGCTACAAGACCTTCATTCACCAATTGCAGCATCTTGCGTTTTGACATCACTGTATATGTGATATTCAGACGGTTGAATTCATACTGGTGTGGACGATAGTCCGAACCTTCTTTCCAAGCCGGGAAGTTAGACGGCACTTGCCCTGCAAACTGGTCGATAAAGTAGTCATACAGGGGGCGGTGAACAACAAACTCCAAAGTGCATATTGAGTGTGTCACACCTTCAAAATAGTCGCTTTGTCCGTGTGCAAAGTCGTACATCGGATACACGTTCCATTTGCGTCCGGTCCGATGGTGGGGGTGGGTTGTTATGATGCGGTACATTATAGGGTCGCGGAAGTGCATATTGGGTGATGCCATATCAATCTTGGCGCGCAGCACCATCCGTCCGTCCTCTATCTCGCCTCTTTGCATTGCCTCAAAGAGGCTCAAGTTCTCTTCAATCGGTCTGTCGCGATACGGAGATGCCGTACCGGCTTCGGTGGGAGTGCCTTTCTGCTCGGCTATCTGCTCCGCTGTCTGCTCATCGATGTATGCTTTGCCTTCTTTGATGAAGCGGACAGCCAGTGCATACAACTGGTCAAAATAGTCGCTCGCATAATAGACGTTGCCCCAGCGGAAGCCTAACCATTGTATGTCTTGTTGTATGCTGTCAACATATTCGGTATCTTCTTTGACGGGGTTGGTGTCATCAAAGCGCAGGTTGCACACACCGTTGTATTTTTCGGCTATCCCGAAGTCCATACATATAGCCTTCACGTGCCCTATGTGCAGGTAGCCGTTCGGCTCCGGCGGGAAACGTGTCTGTATGCGTCCGTCGTTCTTGCCTTCTTGCAAATCGTTCTCTACCGTTTGCTCAATGAAATTGAGACTCTTGTCTTCTTCCATATTGTTTGTTGTTTGTGTCTTGTTTATAGCCTTCAAATAGTCAGGTTAGGCTGTTTGCGTATTCAATAATCTCTCAGCCGCTGCAATTTCGCCGCAAAGATACTGCATATTTTTATTCTGCCAAATATCATTTTCTTATTCAACACAATCTCATTGTCTGTTATCAGCTAATCACATCTCTGTCATACTTATGCGGA
>JAIKXR010000124.1 GCA_024683975.1 Paludibacteraceae bacterium | reverse complement strand
CATTCAAAGTTTGTTTTCCCGCCCTGTTCATCGGATATGATACTGCCATGATCTGTCGCGGGATAACTTCCTCCTAAGAAATCCAGTTTCTCTTGAATGGTTTCCTTGTTTTTGGGGCTATAGCGCCGAACTTGTTTTTTGCGGTTAAAGTCATATACCACCACGCTGCAAGTCTCATCAAAATGAGCCTTCTCAACCAACTGGTGACAAAAGACAGCATCATCCTTGAACTCCTCTAAATGGTCAACCACATTCCAGCCAGTTGTACGGTTGTATATCCATTTGAGTTCTGCGGCATACATTTCGGAATAATCCTTTTTGTAAACCAGCATGTCAATCTCTATTTTTTTGAAATCGGCCTTCTTAAAATCATTTTCGTCTTTGACATTCATCCGTTTCTTGAGAATAGGTTTCAGATGCTCATCATTGACACTCGTTTCCATTTCTACAACATAGCCTTCCTTCTCAAACGGCAGAAAATGGGCATACAAGCGACCTTGAAAATTTTGCTCTTTGTTGTTTGTGTTGTGCACATTATTCAAGCACTTCTCAATTTCTTTACTGAAGTTTATCATATTTCATTCTGTTTTGTTGGCAGATGGGCGGTCAAGCCCGCCTGCCTTTGAGAAGTTTACAACCACTCGTAACGAGTAATTCTAGTAATATATTCTTTGCTGGCTCCGTTAAAATCTTGATCCATCAAAGTATCACCACCTCCTCTGATAATGATATGGTCTCCTGAATAACTAATACTTAAGCTGCCATAACCATATCTATCTCCATACTCAACAACTTTTTTAGGAAGCGTGATTGTGATTTTCTTCTCTACACCTTGGCGAGTATTTGTTCCATCAAGACTAATTCCATCGCCATAATAATAAACTCTAATTTTTGAATAACTCATAATAAAAATAAATTTAATTGTTTTGCATACTCTTTTTGGGATTTTCTGCTTACTCCATTTTTGATAATGATTTAATCAGTTTGATTAACTTATTTATCCAGAGCGTCCACAAGTTTGCTTCCGAACTGGCGGGTTGTCCAGTTGTCATCGTAAACGAAGCCTGTCTTGTCAGCAATCTCGCGGAGCGCAGCTTTCGTGTTGTCGTAGGTGCGGTAGGTCTCGATACCTCCGTCCGCCTTCACACGAATGACATAGTTGCCGATGGTTGCTGAAACGCCATCGCCGTACTCCTTGCAGAGGTTCTTTCCGAACTGGCGGGTGTTCCATTTCTCATCATAGGCGAAGCCTTTGGTTTCCGCAGCCTCGCGAAGCGAAGCCTTCACATTGTCGAAAATACGATAAACAACGATGCTGCCGTTGTCTTCCACTTGGATGAGATACTCACCCGAAATAGCTGATTTCTTTGCCATAGTAAGTGAATGTTGGTTAGTGAATGTTTATGAGTGAATGTTAGTTATTGCGTGTTGGTTGTAATTTCTGTTTTTTTTGCTCGCTGGTTAGCCGCGAGAGCAGAACCTGCTGTTGTCCCTATACTATTCCTATAGTATCCGTATAGTGAGTATGCATAGTCATGTCGTTTGTGTTTGAGCAGTTTGGCTGACCTTATTTATTGCGAGGGTAGCGCAAGGGTAGCCTTAGGGTAGCGGATTCTGTTTGTGGTCAGACGGGCGGTCAAGCCCGCCTGACTTTATCAGAGTCATTCCAGAACGATGAATTCCGTTCTGCGGTTTTCGGGTGCGGTGGGGTCATCGGCGTTCTTGGGTTCGGACGAGCCTTTGCCCACAGCCTCAAGACGGGCAGCGTCGATGCCTTCGGACTCAATCATGAAATCAACAGCCGCCTGTGCGCGCTGTTCGCTGAGTTTCTGGTTGAAAGCGGCATCGCCTTCAGCGGATGTATGTCCCTCCAGACGCAGACGCACCTGCGGGTTCTTCTGCATCACCTTGGCGAGGTCGTGAAGCACGAACTTGGCACTCTCGGAGAGGTCAGCCTTGCCCTTGATGAACTCGGCGGCGTTGAAGTTCTTCTCAATCTCCTCAATCTCTTGCACATAGAGCGTGTCGTGGACGACAACGACCTTCTCCACCTCTACCACCTGCGGCTCCTCCTTGCAGCAGCCCTTCATAAGCAGCAGGATGACGAGGATGGCGATGACGGCGAGTGCGGCAAGAAGAATCCAGAGCCAAGCCTTTGACTTCTTTTCTTCCGGCACAGGCGGCACATAGCCGTTGAGATATTCCAGACTGTATTCTCCGCGCTTGCCGAAGCCCTTTTCAGCGGCTTCGTATTTGGCAAACTCGATGTCATACAACTTGGCCTGGGAAAGCATTTTGTCAAACATCTCCTTTGTCCACATTGGAACAGTGAAGGCGATGTCTTTCCCGTCATTGGTCGTCAGATAGTAATGGGTGTTCTTCCATTCCACCAGTTGGTCGTCATCAAAGGTCGTTTTGGTGGCTGCCGCCATTCTCTCCTTTTCCTCCAATGTGACCAGAAGAGGCAGATTGGGATCGGACTCTGTGAAAATACTGCGCGGGAACGCCTTGTTCAGGTCATCCAGTGTCGCATGGGGGTACATTTTCATGTACGCGTCAATAACTCCTAATGCCGCCCACTTCTGGGACTTGGCATTGACTCTTACTTTGCTTGGCATAAATTCAGTGAATGTTTTTTAGTGAATGTTAGTTACTTCGTGTTAGTCAGCTACGCTGTTGGTGACTGCGTGTTAATTACTGCGTGTTTGTCAACTGCGCTGTTGGTGACTGCGTGTTATTTGCTTTCGCCACGGGCGGCCTGGCCGATGGTCAGTTTGTTGTCAACGCATACTTTGCCTTCGGGGTCTTTGATTTGGACGGTGAGTCCGAAAGTCTGATCGAAGAGTTTCTCGGCTTCGCCGACTTTCATAGAGGCCTTGATTTTCAGTTCGCCCGCCCCTTGTGTCTTGACATCCTTGGTTGTGCGTTTGTTGAGCGCGGCAAGCGTCATCTCCGGGTCGGCGAGTTGGTTGCCCTTGTAGATGCAGAGTGTCACGCCGAAGGCTTTCTTGAAGTCGGCGCATACGGTTTTCACTTTCTTGTTCGGTGCCACTGCGAACTCCGCGTTCGTGAAGTGGTCTTTCAGGTTGTTGAGAAGTCCCATAATGATAAAATTTTAGGTTGTTGTTATTTTCGGCGGCAAAGTTGCTGCTTTCTGTTGATATACGCGTGGTCCTTTTTGGTCCTTTTGCAAAAACAAAAGCGCAGACCCCATTCGTTGCTTACTCACGAACTGAGGCCTTCGCAATGCCGACAAGTCAAATAAACAACAATGAAACCTACGCCGATATGACACACCGCCTGCCAAAGAAACGGCAGTGCGGGTACACCAGTCATACCCGTAGGCATCTATTGCTTACTTTGTATCTGACTTGTCAATAAAAAGGTTGCGAAGCTTTCAGTCCGTCAATAACAAAGCGTCAATAAACGCCTTTTCTTATGTTTCCGCTTTTTTACGCTGTCGGAACCAGCGTCCCTGCAGTTTTACAGCCGGCAGGGGACGGCATAATTAACATGCGGCAAAGGTACAAAAGAAATGAAGATATATGCAATACGTGATGTGATTTTTTTATGAACTTACTGTGATCCTTCGTTGCGGTCTGCTGAATCATCCGCAACTCACCCGCTCAAAATAGCATACATACAGTGACTGGCAGACAAATCTGCACGCATTGCCGGCATCCGTTCCCGAAACCGGTTTCCTATAACCGTTTTGTGGAACTGGAGATGGAAGTGATGCAGGAAACGGGAATCTTTGTCAAATTTTGCCTGCTTGCTGAATGTACAGGAATATCCTTTGTGGATTCAACGCCCCTACGTGTATGCAAGAACCAGCGCATCCATATCCACAAGACCTTTGCAGGGTTTGCTGCCAGAGGAAAATGCTCTATGGGCTGGTTCTACGGCTTCAAACTGCATCTGATTATCAACGACAAGGGAGAGATTATCAATTTTGCAATCAGTCCCGGTGATACCGATGACAGGAAACCGCTCTACAATCCGAGGTTTGTGGAGAAGATAACAGGCAAGTTGTGCGGGGACAAGGGTTACATCGGACAGTCGTTGTTTGAGAACCTGTTTATTGGAGGCATCCAACTGATTATCAAGCTAAAGAAGAATATGAAGAACATGTTGGTGAGCCAAGCGGACAAAGTCATATTGAGTCCCAGAGCATTGATTGAAACCATCAATGACGAACTGAAAAATATGGCGCGAGTTGAATACTCACGCCATAAATCGATTGCGAATTTTCTATGCAATACGTTTGCTGCACTTGCTGCGTACTGTTATTTTCCGAAGAAACCCTCGCAGAATCTGTAGTTTGAACAGTCGAATAAACTTTGTCTCTTTTGAAAATTATATCGAACTAACATTATTTTACATATACTTTATGTGATCCATTTGTTGTATGGACAATATATATACCGTATGGAAGTGAGCCATTTTGTTCCGTTACATCTTGTCCGGACATATTAAATACATGGAAAGGCTCCGAGCAGATAATGGTAGATGGCATAATATGTATATCTATCTGCATGTCCGAATCAACGGTTTGTATCTGAGTCGGGTTCTTTAATGAAGAACTCAAGTCGCTCGGATCAATAGACCCGACACCTCCCGTTGCCTCCCAGAAATTATACAGGCTACTACCATCGTCGGATGTCTGGCAGAACCATCCTATCGCAGATTCACATGCCGTCCATTCCAGTGATGTCAACGGCTCTTTAGAAAGAATGACGAAGAGTGCTTTGAATTGTTTTTGAGAATCTGTATAGTTTGGAACGCGTTGTCCGAGCAAATTGATAAGTGATGCTTGCGTGTAATGATTACGTGTATCCGCGTAAAAGCAAATGCGCTGTTTGCTTTCATCGCAGTATTGAAAAGTCTCAGAAGGTACTACAGGAAAAGCATCGAACTCCTGAACGGATTCAATAGGCAGCATTCCCATCAGATACAATTCAAATTCGTTATAAGGAACACCGTTTCCTCCATTAGCATTAGTTCCGAATGTCTCTGCAGAATATTTATTGGCAATGCCATCTACATTAGTAAGAAGCGTGCTTTGTTTGAAACCTCCCAATTGTCCTCTGGTATTACCACCACATATTCCCCAATGCCCATCTACCGCAGTAGGGATGGCATAATTAGCCCAGCAATGACAAAATTCATGCAGTGTGGGACCATATTTAATGGCATCCATATAAGGCAGATACATCAATGAGAATAATTTTTCTGCCGATCCATAATATGAGGCGTTGCTATAAATACTCATACCTATGCCTTCCACACTATTGGCAATAGGCCTGTTCACTCCATAATAGGAAATAGTTTGAGGTTTTTTTGCTTCATTGGTTATCAACATGATAACATCAAAATCATCCTTGAAATACTGGTACAATTTCTTAGTTATTGTAACTGGTTGTGTGCTTGTTCTAAACCCGTCATTTTGTATCCAATTGTCATAATCCTCGGTGGACATTACCAGATTGGCTACGTTGTTAGATGGACCAATATAAATTGAGTCCGATACTCGTAGTGCGTATGCCCCCGTCGCGGACATACAAATCAGAATGGAAGTCAAGAGTTTTTTCATATCAATACAATTTAATGGTTTAATTAATCATATAATCGACTACAAAAGTACTGCTTTTCACTGCATGAGCAAATATTTTTACAGAAAAATACCAAAAACACAAAAGGTGAGATGACCCGGAACACCTCCACTGTGGATAGTATAATCAATCCGATAATGGCATAGTCCACATAGTTATGCCACTGCTTGGTATGCAGGTTGTCATCGAACACCCGCGAGAGTTCACGCTTGAACTGCTGAACTCTATCTGTCGTTGCATTATAATTGTCTGTTTCCATGTGTCAATATCTGTTGAATATAGCAAGATTACAAAATAAATATCACTGTCTCGCTTAAATGATTTATTCGGTGTGTTTGTTAAGTGTGGTTTTATAAAATCAGCATGTTTTGTTAAAAATGATTTTATAAGAATGACGTTGCAAAGATAATGCTGTTTTATAAAAGTACCAAAAAAGTGAACATAACAGGTCAGAAAAATGTATTTGTTTAGTCGCTATATGAGTAGTCAGGCGGGCAAGCCCGCCTGACTGATTGTGGTGATTAACTGAATCTGTATTCATTGAAAAGATAGTGAATGGCATTATCCGTAACATCATAAGGCGGCGCATGACTTCCGTTGCAGCCTGCCGCTTGGCTTCAGCGGTCTTGGCAGGACTGACAATATCATCAACATCCATACTGCTGTTTAACAGCGAAACTATTACTCTGACTTTATCAGGCTGGTTCTGCCTGCCAAGTTTCAAGAACAAGCCTCTTTTGTCTGAATGTTCACAAATCGCCAGAATCTTCATAATCTTATTGTTTTAGTATGCAAGAGAGTGTCGTCTTCATCGTTCATATATCTGCGGCATCGATAAACCTAAATTTAAGACTTATACTGTCCCACTCGTACTCGTTTGCCATCTCTTTCAGTTTCTGTAATGCGGCATTGTATTCGGCCTGTAGTGCGTGCGCCTGCTTTTTGGCGGCCTCTTGCTCTATAGGGTCGGTCATTTTAGCACGCTTGGCATTCAGCACTTTCAGTTCCCGACGCAGACAATCTACTTCATGGTACGGCCCAACAAGTTTTTGTAAGTTGTTCATATTCTATAAGATTATAGTTACAACTATAATATACCCAAAAGAGATGGAAAATTAACTGTCGGCAACAAAAAAATGGCATCCCAAGACCTTTCTGATACAGGATTAGAAGGATGCCCGCCTGTCTCCGGCAAAAACGCTATCTACAACAGGTTCTTTTTATGATTGTTATTATTTTTGTAGGCCTTGTGATATGCCCATTGAATATAACATTTTACTTACTCTTTAATCGGATGATCGGCTTGGTTTGTTATGTCAATTGACCTGTCTTTTATTCCAACCTGCCTGTTTGAGTTTGTCAAGAACAAAATCATAACTTTCCCAAACTATAACATAGGGATAATACTCCGATTTCAATTGGTCAAACGGAATTTCCCCAAGCCTTGCCCCCATCAGCAGGATGTAACATCCCTCATGTTGATCGCTTTCGTAACAAGGAACAGATATAGGATAGATGCAGGTAACAGCGTCACTGTCGATAGATATCGGGCAACTCCATCTTTCCCAGTTGACACCACGCAGCAGTCCATCATGATGTATTGTATAAGGCGACAATGTAAATTCCGCTATTCTACCGTCCACAGGCTTTTTGTCGGACAAGGGGGCACGGAACAGCATGTCTTCGTCTGTCCATTTGTCTGTTCCACTAACCTCAACATTCTCAATAAAGTTGTTGATATGGAACTTATACTGATCACGCTGCTTGCCATAGCGGTCATGGAATTTTTCACCGACAACCAGATGTTTGATTTCCCCGTCCAAACGAATGATTGGTTTGTCGGAAAATCCCCAACGGCTGAAGTCCAGTTTCTGTTTGTTACCCGTAAATGTTATTCTTTTAATCTTGCGGCAGTCACGAAACAGTCGGTCAAAAGAAAATGAATATGTTGTTGTAGTTTTAGCAAACGCGTTAGCAAGTGCATCATCACCAGTCTGTTGAGATTGTTTCATTTGTGCCTCTAGTTGTTCATTTAATTGGTCCGCCCATTCATCTATATGGTCCGCAATCCAATATAATGTTTGCGCTTCATCCTTGTTCTCGGGATAGCACACAGAATATCTAGCAGGCAGAGTGACCGACTCCAAGTTATGACAGTTATTGAAAGCGTCCCGTGCAATTTTTATCACAGAATCAGGGATTACCAGTTCTTTAATCTCATAAGGATAATCAATAGAATCTTTCTCTATACATGTCACTCCATCGGGAATAACAAGAACACCGTCGTCATTGACTTGAATTTTTTCCATAATAGTTGTTGTTTTATTATTGCCTACTCTTTAATCGGATTTTCGGCTTGCTCCGTTTTTATCTTTGTTTTCTTTATCGGTTCAAAACCATTGTCGGATACGGCAAGATAGGAGAAGGAAATATCCTTTTCTGCGATTGATTTGAAAGTGCCGCTTTTCTTGTATTCATTCCGTTCAGAGATAATTATTATGTCGATGAATTTGGATTTCTTCGCCAGTGTCCTCATCCATTTTTCGGAAAAGGGATAAGGGAGACCATCCATAGTCCACCACCGCCAGTATCCCCTGAGGCAAAACCGAATCATCTCTTTGATACGAAATGCGTCCTTGCCAGACGGAATTTCAGATAAGTGCGTAAAAACAATATACCCGTTCGGCACTTCCTCCAAATGCTGGCAAAACCATTGATAGTCGGTCATTTCTCGTCCGTCCAAAACATATACCGCTTTTTCTTCGTTAGTGCAGACGATGGAACGGAGCCAATTCAGTATGTCACCTGTCATGCGGTTGATTATTATCCTCGGCGTAACCTGGTGGTGCCGTAAAGAGCGAACAGACAATTCATTAAAGTCCATAGTTGTGTTTGATATAGTAGATTACCAGAAATTGCGGAACCGTTATTTTGTTGTCATGGCAAGGAAGCGGGCAAACATCAGGTCTTCGAGTTGTGTGTCGTGGTTGTGAGAGTGAAGTTCCAAGGCTTCTTGAAATCGGCAAAATACGGGACTTCTGTTTTATATATAACAAAAAACCTCAATAAATTTAGTTAAGTGATAACATTTTCTTCGTTTTTTATATAGCCGTCTTTGTAATAACGCGCCATCAGAGTCATATTCTGTAGGTCGTTATAGTCACTGATTTTTATCCGATTGTAATTCGGGCAAAGAACATCAGTACAGATACATAATCATTTGTAAGCAAGGGAGCGGTCAGACTCCCTTGCCTTGTCAGCAATACGCCATAAGTCACTTTCGTTTTTCCCAAATCTGCTGTTCGGGAAACGGACGTCCGCAAGCGACAAAATTCTTATCCACCAATTTCGGGCGTACTCCCTTGTTTATCCTCATTTGACTTTACTTTGATTTGTTTGACAAACTTCTGCATAGTATCTTCAAACAAATCATTATGATGTTCCTTTGTGTGTTTCTCCAGACCCTTTATAAATTCTTGAAAATACCAGTCTTCGGGATGCTTGTTCTTAAGGAAATCATAAACTTGTTTATAAAAAATCTGTTTGTAATGATTTACCGGATTGAACCCTGGAATAAAATAACTGCTAAGGTCTATTGGGTTGTAATTGGGAGTCAATATATAGCAAGCAACTTCTTTGTTTTGTTTCCTTTTCACTTGGCCTTTGCCCTTATTCTCTTTATCCTCTCCATTTGCACGCTCCAAAGCGTATCTGTAATACTTATCCAGTTGTGTTCCGATTGTTTTATTATCCACGACCTTAACACCATTTATTTTTGATGTTACTTTGTTCTCTATCACAACCACTTTTTCATCATTTTCCAACAGAATATCCACATTATTCACTTCACGCTCAATGATGTAGAATGGTTTGTCGGTTACCTTGATATTTTCTTTCGCAAGAACTTCTTTTGCAAATTCTACTACCAGTTCCGGATATTTATCCATAAAGTAGGCGAAGGCATTAGAAAAAGCCAACTCATAGTCATCCACTCCACAAATATCAAAGAAATTGTCTTCTTTCTTCATGTCAAGCGATTTCTCAGTATTCACTTTGGTTGTTTCAACAGTCCATAAGTCCTTTTCATTAATCAAATCAAGCAGTTTTTTGTAATCTTCATTATCACTTGTAAAATACTGCTTCAAAGAAGACTTTGCCTGTCCGGTATTCGGAAGAAGTATCACCTTTGCATTTGAATCGCAGATAGTATCTTTTTCGCCATACACCAAATACAGAGGCTTATTCGGACGCATTACCTTGCCCGCCTCAAAAGTGATATATACACTTTGCGCATCTTTGTCTCCTACTTTATGAACGAATATCTTATCTAAATGCACACCGCCGTATGTGATTTCTTGTTTTTTAATTAGTTCCTGTGTAAATTTCCACTGTTTTGTATTCTTGGGGTCATAAATATCTGTATTCTTGGGGTCATAAATATCTTTCAGATCTGTGGCTATACCGAGGACTTCCAACGCCCGCTTACCCTCCAAACCTCTAACCAGCATCACATAGCCTATCTCTCCAAAATGTATGGCATCATAGGTGCCATACGGTTGAATGTATATATAGTTATGTCCGTTGTCGGACTTGAACATATTAATTATCTCATGCCCGATATGATTGGAGAGATATTTACCAGCAAACATACGATTAAGTACAATTGTGGGTCTTTGGTTTTCAGTTGTTTCCATAAATGTATAATTTTTATGATTGTTATTATTTTGTAGGCCTTGTGATATGCCAATGAATATAACATTTTACTTATTCTTTAATCGGATGTTCGGCTTAGTTTGTTGTGTCAATTGACCTGTCTTTTATTCCAACCTGCCTGTTTGAGTTTGTCAAGAACAAAATCATAACTTTCCCAAACGATAACATAGGGATAATACTCCGATTTCAGTTTGTCAAACGGAATTTCCCCAAGCCTTGCCCCCTTGTACGCATCAAGCACAAATTATTGCTCTATCAACTTTATTTCATCGTCTGTAAGACCGTAGAGGGCATAGACAAGAGCGTCAATCTCTTTGTCTGTCTCTGCGATTGTTGCAGTCAAGGCGTTGCAATCAGATTTGTATCGGGTGAAATAGTCCTCCCACTCGTCCTGTTGCACAAGGGAGAGTTGGATCTTCTGCTTTTTGAGTTCGGCAACAAAGCCTGCAAAATCAAGGGTTTCGAAGGTCTCAAACGCGGCGGTGATACGCACAGGAGCGTGAGCGTCCCGCTCGCGATTGTTGTCTGTGTTTGCCGCGAGCGTGACGCTCGCGCTCCTGATGTTGTCCTGCAGTCTCCGCAGGAACCGCGCACGCTTCTCTTGTAAGTCTTTGTTCAAAGACAACATCCGGTCAGCATGGTCTATAAAGGGCTGTTGGTCGGCAGCAGATATAACAGGTATAGGAATTGTTTCCAGTTGATTGGTTTTTATATGTAATCCAGCTGGATAGACTTTCTTGAACCAAGTATTTACCAATTTAGAGTTTAACAGAACCAAAATATATTCAAAATCATATTTTCTGTCAATGTCAAATATGATATTCAATGTGTCATTACACAGATATTTATTACAATCCAATGTCGCTATTATTTCAGCAGCAATATCTTGGATTACAATCTTCTTATCAACTACAAAGTTTTCAAATATCCGTGGTCTGCCGCCGGGTTTCTCGCAGATGAGTTCCGGTTTATACCACAACCACTCGTTATTCTCCGGAGTGTTCCATCTTTTTATATTTCTGCCTCTCAAAAACAAATGGCAGTCATCGTCTTTCTTCTCCTCAAATACAAACCGCTTGTCATCGCTCGTCTTAATACCCAAAGAGAAAGAGACAATATCTCCCAACTCGATTGTCGGCACTTTGTTCAGTTCTATTGTCTTCTCAAATGAGAATGAAGTATTGGGGTTCTCCAGTACCTGCTTATAGGGAAGGAAAAAGCCTTTGGGAATAAACTGCCCGTCTTTGTATGTCTCTATTTCAATGATATCTGTTTCCTTCGGTTTGGTGTTCTCGTAAAAACACAGGACGGTAGTCACTGTCGCATCCGAAAAGACACCTGGCGGCAATTCCACCAGTTTGGTCACTTTCACATCATGTGCAAGGAACTCTCTGAAAGTGGAGAAACTCTCTGTCCCCATCCAACTGTTGGAGAAGATAAATCCGAATTTTCCGTTGGGTTTAAGGAGTTGTGCGGACTTCTCGGTAAAGATGGAATATAAATCCGACTTGTTCTTGACAGTCTTGTAGTTCTTTTGGTAATACTTGCGTTGGTTCTCGTCAAGTATATTGACCATATTCACATACGGCGGATTGCCGATTACGATGTCGAAGCCGGGAGCGCAAGCGTCTCGCTTGCGAAGGTCTTCAGGAGCGTGAGCGTCCCGCTCGCGTTGGTCTTCAGGAGCGCAAGCGTCTCGCTTGCGAAGGTCGTTAGTGTTAGTCGTCTCACTTGTCGCGAGCGGGACGCTCGCGCTCCTGGTACACCACTGCCAATCTTCAGGTGTGGCAACCAGTCCTGCATTAACAGGGTTATTATCGATATAATCCACCGTATCACGGAAATGCTGGGCATTACGTATATAACGGTCAAAATACTCTTTTTGCCAAAACTCTCCTGTACGTTCTAAAATCTTGTTTGCTTCATGTGCTGTATAGGAACGCCATGAGTGCATAATAGCAGTCAGACTGTTGTTTGGTAACACTTCAATAAGAACGTGTACATGATTGGGCATAATGCACCACCTTAACAATCTGTATTGTTGACCGTCAAAACGCAGTAAAGCATCCTCCACCAGCTTGGCTATCCGTTCATCACGTAAGAAGCACTGACCATATCCTGTATCCTCAAATTTGTTTATTCGTTCTAACAATCGGGTTAAAATCGGAACAGGTGTTTTCTCTTCGTCAGTAATCTTTAATTCTTCCTTCCATTTGTCTATAATATCCTTTGGCATACTGTCGTATAAGCGGAAAGTGACAAACTGGAATTTTTTGTCCTCAATATGCGGCACGTAGTGTCTGCTATGCCATGGCTTAACAGGAGCGTGAGCGTCCCGCTCGCGTTGGTCGCTCATGACTGTTGACATATTTGTCGCGAGCGGGACGCTCGCGCTCTTGAAGACATCCGGGAACTCGGCCTGCCAGTTGAAGGCTTTTTCTCTTGCGATTTCCGGGTCGTTAATAAGAGAGTTACCGCATTTAATGTTATCATTAAGCGAACTCAGTTTGCGGTGCGGCTTGGCGGTACGGAGCCACAAAGCCAGTTTCGCTATCTCCACACTCTCCTCGTTGATATCCACGCCAAAGAGGTTGTTCTCCAAAATGGCGTTTTCCACATTCTGGAAGACGATACTGGCTCCAGCCACTTTCGCTTCCATCTCATCAAGCAGTTTGTGCTCATCCATCAGGAAACGGAGCGCGGCATTGAGGAATGCACCCGAACCGCAGGCAGGGTCGCAGATGGTGATTCCTTTAAGCCACTCACGGTAGCGTTCAAGAACTGCCAGGCGCGCTTGTTTGTCAGCCTTCTTCGCAAGCGGGACGCTTGCGCTCCCGGTTACGCCCAGTTCCGCTTTTTTCTCCGCGCAGAGGCGGCCGACAGTGTTCTCAACGATGTATTTGGTGATATACTGCGGGGTATAGAACACGCCGTCGCGCTTGCGTTTGCCGGGAGCGTGAGCGTCCCGCTCGCGGCTGTTTGACGCATCTTCATTTTTCGCAAGCGGGACGCTTGCGCTCCTGTTGATTTGTGCTGTGACTTCCTCAATCTCGTTGAGCGAGTTCTCGAAGATGTGTCCGAGGATATTGACATCGACCTCGGAAGCGTAGTTGTAGTCCGACAGACGGCGGCAGTGCGCAGCCAGCACCTCATCGCTGATGGTGATGCTGTCTAATACCTCGTCGGGTTTGAACAAGCCGCCGTTGTAAGCGAAGATTTCGTAATGTTTCCCCTGAAAGCCCGTGTCGAGATAGCCGAAGTACTTCCGTATGCGGCTGTATAGCGGCCGGTACTCGTCCATATCCTTGAGTTTCTGCCAGTCGTCTAAAATCAGGACCATCGAATTGGGCGGCAGCAGTCCGCTGTCCTCGGCAAAGAAGATGAACAGCAGGCGGTCAAGGAGTTTCTGTGTCTTTTTGAAAAGGAGGAGTATCTGCTCTTTGGGTGTCTCGTCCGTGGTGTTGTTCTTGAGGATGTCGGCAAACAGTTCACGCTTGAAAGCGGAATAGTCGCGATAGAGCTGCTGCGTTATCTGGTCCTCGCTGCTGACGCTCTCCGTCTTGGCTTTAATCGGCAGATCCTGGCTGAGCGTGTCCCATGACAGGCAGAAAAAGAGTTCACGGAAATCCTCTTCTTTGAGCGAGAACAAATCCCACTCCATGTATTCTGTCGCGTCATCAATATAGAAACGCAGTTTCTCAAAATTGGAGATGACCACATACCGCGTGCCACGATGCCGGTTCTTGTAGCCGAATGCCTGTGTCTCCACCTGCTTCAAGTCCGGCGTTTTATGGTCTTTGAGTTCGATGATGCCAATCACTTTGCCGTCACGCTGGATGGCTCCGTCCGCCTTCTTGGAGTCTGTCTCGTTCTTCTTCTCGGTAATGAGATTGAAGTCGGGGTCGGGGTTGATGGTATAACCCAGCGTCTTGACAAACAACTCGCGCAGGAAACCTTCCTGGTACTGCTCCTCTTTCGAGGTAAGGATGTTGTCCTGCCTGGTCTGATTCAGGAACAAAGCCTGGTATTGCTCCCATGCCGCCTTGACCTGCTCATCATTGAGCATGGCGAGGTATTTCTTCAGGATGGAGTTTTGAAAGAACATATATGTGGTGGATTATCTAATTCGGGACTGATGTCTGTGCGGGGTGGTATGTTATAGGCTGTCAGTTGGTTGTATATCGGTTGGTTCATTGTCGTGGAAAAAATATGATTGCTCACGGATTTTTTACGAATATTTTTGTTCATCCCCAATCGTTTTCATCTGTAATGTTGCGTCAGCAACACGACTTCCCTCAACTTGCGAAACTTGAATTACATTATTTCTTCTGTATTACATTCGGCTTATTTTCAGTATATTATAACACTTTCCCAATACCTTCCCAATACCTTCACATAACCTTCGCATAACCTAAAATTCACAAACTGTTGATATTCCGTTAATTACAAAAATCAATATCGCGACCGGTGAACATCGCAAAAAAGTACAGCACTTAACGCATATTAAAATGACCATTTTCAGCCGGTTACAATCAAAATATGATGACCGTTGATGAGCAAAAAATATTCGTGGATTATGTTCCCGCTTTTTTACGCTGCCGGAACCAGTGTTCCTGCTGTTTCGGCAGGGGACGGCATGTTTAACAGCGGCAAAGGTACAAAAGAAATGAGGATATATGCAATATGTGATGTGATATTTTTGTGAACTTACAGTGATCCTTCGGTGCGGTTTGCTGAACAATCCGCAAATCACCCGGTAATCACCCGGTAATCACCCGCTCGATATAGCATACAGACAGCGACCGGTGAACGGTTAATATTTGCTGATTTGTAAAGATTTTTTGAGAATTTTGTTTGGTGGGTAGAAAAAATGCAGTACTTTTGCGCGTTTTTGTGTGCTATAGCGTACGATAATTCATTTTACCGGTTACGTATAGTAGAACTGCAAAAACGACAGTTTTATTAACCAATTAAATAATTTTTAACACAAATGATCAATCACTACGAGGCTGTTTTCATCTTAACTCCCGTTTTGTCTGAGCCGCAGATGAAGGAAACAGTCAGCAAGTTCAGTGACCTTCTCGTGCAGAACGGCGGTACCGTTATAGAGCGCGAGGAGTGGGGGTTGCGCAAACTGGCATACCCCATCCAAGGCAAGACAACAGGTTTCTATGCCCTGTTGCAGTTTGACGTTGAGCCGAGTGTAATAGCCACTCTCGAGACCGAATTCCGTCGTGACGAGCGCGTTATTCGTTTCCTCACCACACGTCTTGACAAGTATGCTTACCAGTACAGCGAGAAACGCCGTGGCGGTAAGAAAAATGTTGAACCCGCTAACCAAGAGGAGGCATAATTATGGCACAGAACGATGAGATTCGTTTCCTCACTCCGCAAGTGAGAGACAAGAGCAAGAAAAAGTACTGCCGTTTCAAGAAAGCGGGAATTCGTTACATCGACTACAAAGATCCGGATTTCTTGAAGAAGTTCCTCAATGAGCAGGGTAAGATTCTTCCTCGCCGTATTACCGGTACCAGTCTTAAGTTCCAGCGCAAAGTAGCTCAGGCCGTGAAGAAAGCACGCCACTTGGCTTTGCTGCCATACGTAATCGATTTGATGAAATAAGGAGGGCACACTATGGAAGTTATACTTTTGCAAGACATTGACACGCTCGGCTACAAGAGCGACATCGTGAAAGTTCGCGACGGCTATGCCCGCAACTATCTTATCCCCCAGAAAATGGCCATTATCGCCAACGAGAGCAACAAGAAGCAGAACGCCGAGAACCTTCGCCAACAGGCCCGCAAGTTTGCTCAGGCACTCGCAGCCGCCCAAGACCTTGCGACACGCCTCTCACAAACGGTTATCCGCGTGGCAGTCAAGGCTAACGAAGACGGCAAGATTTTCGGTTCGGTTACCGCCCAGCAGGTTTCTGACGCTCTCAAGGAGCAGGGTATGGAAATCGACCGCCGTGTCATCACCGTTGAACCAATCAAGCAACTTGGCGAAGGTACGGCTCACGCCCGCCTGCACCGCGAAGTGAAAGCTGACATCCGTCTTGACGTAGTTGCTGCCGAATAAGAAAGCGACTGACTGACGTAAAAAAGCAAAAACTAAAAAACAGAATTATGAAAAAAGGAATTCATCCGGATAATTACCGTGTAGTCGTTTTCAAGGATATGAGTGACGGCACGCAGTTCTTCAGCCGTTCAACGGCAGCCACGAAGGACACGATTGAGATAGATGGCGTTCAGTATCCGCTCATCAAGTTGGAAATTTCCAACACCTCTCACCCCTTCTATACCGGTCAAGCCAAACTGGTGGATACCGCCGGTCGTGTGGACAAGTTCTTGTCACGCTATGGCAACCGCCAGAAGAAAGCCTAACAGCTGAAATTGATAAACAAGACCATACAAATCTGCTACTGATTGTATGGTCTTGTTTGTTATATTACCGTGTCGTTTTTATACGAGTTATCTTTGGGTGACCTTTGGGCTTATTTCGGGAAACAGAGGAAAACCACTTCTGTCAGTGTTGTAACAGTTGCAGTGCGTTGTCACGTGCAGCAGGGGTAGGGGTGCTGCCGCTGAGCATGGAAGCAATCTCGTCAATACGTTCCTCTTTGCTCAGAATTCGAATTGAAGTCTCCGTCCTTTTTTCCGTATCTTGCTTATAAACCTTATATTGCGCCTCGCCCATTGCCGCTATCTGCGGAAGATGTGTTATGGCGATTATTTGCCGCGAACAGGCCATCTGTCCCATTATTTCCCCCATTCGCGCAGCAATCTCGCCGCTGACACCTGTGTCTATCTCGTCAAAAATAATGGTAGGCAAACCGTTGGTGGATGCGATAAGCGACTTGATACATAGCATCAACCTGCTCATCTCCCCCCCGCTTGCCACCTCACTCACGCGGCGTGGTGTCTGATTAAGATTGGCGGCAAAGAGGAATTGTACATCATCCTTTCCCTTGCTCGTATAGTTGTTCAATTCGCCAATTGCCACATCAACTTTGGCATGACGGATACCTAACTTAGTCAGATTGTCGGTCAATTCCTCCACAATATCAGGCACCACCGCTTTTCGCCTTTCTGTCAGTATTCTTGCTGCCGCTGTTATCTTGCTTTCCTGCTCTGACAGTTCTTTTTGCAGGTCTTCTATCTCTGTATCGTAGGAGTCAATATGCCGGCACTGTATGTCAAGTCTGTCCCTTACCTCTATCAGTTCGTCCGCCGTCTGCACTCCGTGTTTGCGCTTCAGAGTATCCAACTGACTGATTCGCTCTTCCACTTCCGCCAACCGTTGTGGATTGACTTCCGTACGGTCGGCTATTCGTTGAGTTTCATCGGCTATGTCATTCAGTTCAATGTAAGCGCTTTGCAGCCGTTCGTTTAAAGCAGAAGAAGCAGCGGCTAACTGAATCGAATGTATCATACCCAGCACGCCTCCGTCATCAGTAAGTGTATGTATTGCTGTCTGCAAGTGTTGTTGCAACTCCTCTGCATGGCTCAACCGATACTCTTCTTCAGTCAGTTCGTCCTCCTCGCCTTTTCTCAGTTGGGCATCTAACAGTTGGTCTCTTTGAAAGCGCAAATAGTCAGCCTCTTGACGTGCTTTTTTTGCCTCTTGTTGCAATGCCGTCAATCTGTTCTGCAGGTCTTGATACTTGTCAAACATGGTGGAGAACTGCTCCAATGGATTACTATCTCCGGCAAATGCGATGGCATCCACTATATTGAGTTGGAACGAGTCGTCCCCTAACAGCAGGTTCTCGTGCTGCGAATGGATATCTATCAACCTGCCGGCAAGTTGTTTCAGTTCTGCTTGAGACACGACCTCATCATTGACAAATGAGCGCGACCTGCCGTTTTGATTCAGTTCTCTCCGAATAAGCAGTTCTTCACAGTTATCCACAAAAGTGGCTTCAATCACGCATCGTGTTTCTCCTTCTGTTATAGTTTTTGTATCCGCCCTGCCGCCCATCACCAACGCCAAAGCACCAAGTATAATGCTCTTGCCGGCTCCGGTCTCACCAGTCAGCACCGAAAAGCCCTCACCGAAATCAATATCCAATTGACCTATCAGTGCGTAGTTCTGAATATGTAAATGTGTCAGCACAAAAATCTTATTTTCCTTCTTTTATCTTTTCATATTGCGACATACGTGTCGGATCGACGGACTCCATAAGCGTCAAAAAACTGTTCTTCTCGCTATCCGGAGCCTTGCTGTAAAGATTGGTCAGTTCATCGTTCTTCGAGTCCATGAACACGTTCACTACAAACGAGTTAGGACGTGCCTGCTTGGCTTCTTTCAGCACAGCCATACCTTCGCTTATGGTAGCCCTGCCGTTCGTCACATTAGTACTCATCACGTCTAAACCCATCCGATGGTACTGATAAAAATACAACCTGTAGTTCTTGAATGCTTCGTCCATCAGGTTGTTAATCAATACGTAGCGGTTATGTGAGCTTCCAAATGCTTTCCAACCTGCTTGTTCGCCATTGGTTATTGATGCCGTTTGTGCGCCGGCTGCTATCTGCTCGCATACTTGAAAGCAACTTGTTCCGCCTAATTTGGAGTAACTGTCTAAATCATAACCGATTATCAGGTAACAGTAATACGTTACAATCGCTGTCAGATTGGTCGTGAACTGTGTCGGTTGGTATTCCATCCTGTCGTATTCCTGATATGCAAACCCGCAGTCTTCGTCCATCATATTCAGCAGGGGAGTGGAGTAGGAAGTTCCATAGACAGGTCGTTTGCTTTGTACTTGGAGCGTGGCATCCACTATACCGTCTGTGGTTACTGAATTGACAATGAACATCATACTGCATTCAATCCGCTCCTGTTCTGTAAAAACCATATCTGTCCAACGAGTGGTGTTCACAAAGTCTGTTATTGTCTGTTGCAATGTCTTGAACATCTCTTTGTTCGATCCGTCCACTTTGTCTGCATTCACATTCACCGTGCAACGCAACTCTTGTGCATTCAATGCTCCTGCCCACAACAACAGCAGACATATTGCATATAGCTGAATATGTTTATTCATATAGGTCATTTCTTTTGTATTGTATCTTCTTTCTGTTGCAACTTGTTTTCCATCAGCGTTTTGCCGTCATATACGACTTCTATTTTGCTTCCCGATATATACGTTTCTGTTGCGCCTTTTTTTGCTTTTTTGTTGGAAGACGGCCGTTCTGCCAGTTTGTTATGACGTACTATTTGTATCGGTTCACCGCTTAAGTCGTCCACCGCCACCGGTCCTGCAAACTGCGAAAAACGAATCATCACATCGCTGACCTCTTCACATATTGAGTCGTTTAGTGTATATTCGATTGTCTTTTCGCGTCGGGTGGAGTAGGTTGTGCCTACAAACAGTTCCGTCAACTCTTCTTCCTGCCTGTTGAGTTCTTTCAGAGTCAGTTCCATTGCCTTGCCATCGGCAGGCGTATGTTCGCTCTCACCGCTCAGAATGGCTATTCGTGCCTCGCGTATACGGTAAATCTGTTTGGCAACTGTTTCCGCTTTCTTGGCTGTGTTTGATGCTAACAAGGCATCCTCATTCAATGCCGGCAGATGTGCAACTTGCTTTTTTTCGAACTTGCGGTAACAGTTGTGTTGATGTCTGTTCCTTTTGCTTGACATGACTGCCGTATCTTCATCTTGCAGGCTTATTGAACGCAATACAAAGTTGGTTCCGCTCTCTTTGACAGCCTCTTTGGTGCCAAGATACCGCTCGCTGTACTGGTACAACTCACCGCGCACCGATTCTATCTCGTCATACACTATTTGAAAACTAATCGTTTGCGCGCTGACTGACATATTGCAAGCCATCAAAAGCGCAATAAGAAATGAACGTGATTTCATTATATTCTTCTTTTTCTGTTGTTTGTCCTGAATCTTCAGATTGTTCAGATTATTGCTATAAGAGTCAGACTATTTTTCTTATCCAATCCTCTCTCTCTCCTTCCAACAAGTCCACCGGTGCCAATTCGATCATCGTATAGCAACCGTATTTCTCATTCCGTGCCATTCGTATTGCGGCGCGAGCTGATGCCACCATTATCTGCCCGGTCAGAGCCGGATTATTGATGCTCATCGTCATCTCTATTCGTTGGTTATGTGTTTGTCCGCTCACTCCGTTGCGTGTCAATCTAACACCGTGTGCCACATTGTTCAATGCCTCCACATTGTCCACTTCGATCACGTGTGTTTCATCGTGTGCGAAATAGTCGTCTTTGAGTATCGCATCGCGCACCTGATTGTACGAATAGCCGTCTTTTATCTCTACATACACCATTCGCCTGTGAATGCCTGTTCCGAGAGGAATGGTCATTGATAGTGCATTCTTCACTCCTTCAATCGCTTTGGCTGCCACTGTATGCCCCATTGACCGACCGGGACCAAAGTCCGTGTAGGTGATTCCCTGAGGAAGGAGGGCCTGCATTAGGGCGCGGACAACCGAGTCTGACCCCGGATCCCAGCCGGCTGACAGAATGCTGACCGCTTTGTTTGCGCGTGCCGACTCGTTCAGGCGTTGATGAACGGCGGGAATCTGCGTGTGAATGTCAAAACTGTCCACAGTGTTGAGTCCTTTTTTGAGAAGTTGTTCAGCTGTGGCTGGGACTTCCCTTGACGGGACACCGAGCAGGACTATATCGGGATAAGCGGCTTCCAACCGGCTTATCTCATCGTGGTGGAAAATGCCCGCGAGGGTCATATCGTTGGTTGTGCTGACTGCCTCTTCTACGGCTTTGCCTATATTGCCGTAACCAAGGACGGCAACACGTGTTTTGTCTTCTGTTTTCATATTGATGTGAATATGTTGTGAATATTTATATATATATCCTTTTCAGAGTATGTTTTTCAGTATGTTGTTTTCAGTTGTTTAAGTTTCCTTCTGAACCTTGCGTGAAACAGCACGGCTGCAACTGACAGAGCCACGATAAAACCAATCCACATTCCTACGGCACCCATCTTCAGCGTAAAGGTGCAAACCAGTCCTACGGGCAGGGAGATGACTATATAGGCGATGAAGGCATAGACCATCGGACGGCGTACGTCCGTTATACCTCTGAGCATAGCCGCCCCAACGCATTGTGTTCCGTCAGCGTATTGGAAGAACCCCGCGCACAATATCAGCATCGAAGCAATCTCTATGACAGCTTTATCCTCCGTGAACAACATAGGTATGTATTGTCTAAACCCAATCATCAAGGCGGCACCTATCGTGTTCATTAGCAGCACCAAATGTATACTCGCATTGCTTGCCATTCTCACTGCCTGCAAGTCGCCTTTGCCCAATTGATACGACACTCTGATTGTTGTCGCGCTGCCAACGCCAACTGCCAGCATAAAAGTGAGGTCGGCAATCTGTGTGGCAATCTGGTGGGCTGCTATTGATTCTTTTCCCAACCAGCCTACTATTACTGTTGTCAGAGTGAATGTCACTGTCTCAATCCACGTCTGCATTCCTATCGGCGCACCTACTCGCCACACCTCTTTTACCGCAGGGGTGATAGACAATCCGCTCCTGTCTCGCAAGTACCAACGCCACTCTTTCCTTATGTATATAAAGGCAAAAAACATTATCGGCAGTAGCGTTCGTGATATTAGTGTCGCTATTCCTGCGCCTGTCGCCCCCATTGCAGGCAGACCTAAGTGACCGTATATCAGTATGTAGTTCAGCCCAACGTTAAGCAGGTTCATTACAATTGATATCACCATTGCTACTGTCGTATTGCCTAAACCCTCAAGAAATTGTTTCTCTGTGCAGAAAAACATGAATGGTATAAGCGACAGCATTATCAGCAGATAATAAGTCCTTGCATCGGCAACCACCTCTGGATCCTGACCCAGATTGTCAAAGAAAGGTATCACCAATGCCAGCATTATTACCATCACTACGCTCAGTATAACCGTCAGTATAACAGATGCTTTCAGCAGGTGTGATATCTTGTTGTCCTCTTCGCCGTCAGCTTCTGATGAAACTTTATGACCGACTTGCTGGCTAATCAGTGGTGTCATACCCATCAGAACACCCATCGCAAATACCATTACCGTAAAGAAAATGGCATTGGAGAATGACACTGCCGCCAAGGCGGTAGTCGAGTAGTGACCCACCATCATCGTGTCCACCAAACCAACCAACGACGCGCCTATATGAGTCAGCATAACAGGCAACGCCACCTTTAAGTTCCTGCGGTAATATGGTAAATAATCGCTAAAGGTCATTAAGTGTACACGTTCGCACACGAATGTGGCTAACTATGTGTCGTCTCTATATACTCCGTTTTGTTTCCCACTGATTTAAGGTATTTCTGAAAGGCGTCTTGTCCTATCACCACCGTTCCCCGGCAGTCGTTAGGGTGAAAACTCAACGATGGAGCTTCTTTCAGCCTGCTGTCAAGAAACAGTATCACGTGGTGTGCTTCATCATTGATCAGTCCGAAAGGGCTGACGCTACCGGGTTCCAAACCCAAGTAGCGCAGCATTCTTTCAGGTGAGGCGAACGACAGTTTGCCTGGAGCAGGCTGGCCTTGCGACACCAACACATCCTTGAGCCAATGCTCTATGTCATGTATCGCCAGGTCGTCATCGCAAGGAAAACATATCAGATAATGCTGATTGCCTTTATGATTGCGCATGAAGATGTTCTTGCAGTGAACGCTGCCGTCATCTTTCCACCAACGCTTGGCCTCTTCTATCGTCTTGCCTTCGGGGTGATTATATGTGGTGAAAGGTATATTGTTCTCTACCAAGTACTTCAGTACTTTTGCTTGTCGTTCGGAGATAATCTCGTAGTCCATACAACTCCGCTTTCTTACAGTTTCTCCAACGTTCTGCACAGCCATTGCCAGCACCTGCCGGTCGAACTGATACTCAGTCTCTCTTGTGGTGAGTGTACCCCGTACATTTGCGGACCTATACTTACCATATCCAAATACGGATATTTTTCCAAAAACAGACCGCATTCCAAACCCGCATGGATAGCCAGCACTTTAGGCTCTTCTTTGAACAGTTCAACGTATGTCTGTCTTACCACTTCTTTCAGCGGTGAGTTTACATTGGGTTTCCATCCCGGATAACCGTCACCGTGGGTTATCTCATCGCAAACGGCTGACAGCGCGCACTCTACCTTGTCTTTGATATAGTGTTTCTGGCTCTCTACTGACGAGCGTTGGCTTGTGTTGATTTCCACGTAGCCGTCTCTCATCTTCACAGACGCGAGATTAGTTGATGTCTGTACCAGTCCGGGCATATCCCGCGACATCTCCACTACGCCGTGAGGACAAGCCATCAGTGTGCGGATGAGGCGTTTGGCTTGCTCTGTCGGTATGAAAGCCTTTGGCATATCTGTACTCTCAAGGTCAAAGTGCATATCTTTCTCGATGTCCCCGTATTCACCTTCTATGGCTGCCACATATTCGTTGAAACGCACACGCATATTCTCCTTCTCGCTCATTCTCACGGTGAATATAGCCTCTGCTTCTCTTGCTATTGCGTTCCGCAAGTTGCCGCCGCTGATGGATGCAAGTTCAAAACCTTCTGTTTGTATCATCTCGTATAAGAAACGTGCAATCATTATGTTGGCATTCCCGCGGCCTTTGCTTATATCGTCGCCCGAGTGACCGCCCATCAAGCCTTTGACACTCACTCTTGCTGCAAACAAATCCTTTGTGTCCACTGTTGCAGGCGTATAGTGCATCTTTGCCAATGTGTCTATTCCGCCGGCGCAACCGATAAATATCTGACCATCGTCTTCCGAGTCAAGGTTAATCAGTCTCTTGCCCTGTAAACAGCCGTCTTTCAGTTGGTTGGCACCGGTAAGACCTGTTTCTTCATCTACCGTGAACAGGCACTCCAATGCAGGGTGTTTGAGCGTCTTTGATGTCAACGCTGCCAATCCCATTGCTACGCCTATCCCGTCATCACCACCCAGCGTGGTGCCTCGTGCCTTGAGCCAGTCGCCGTCAACGTATGTGTCTATCGGGTCTTTCATAAAGTCGTGATCCACATCGCCGTTCTTCTCGCATACCATATCCATGTGTGCCTGAAGTATAACGCCGGGTTTGTCTTCATATCCGGCTGTGGCTGGAACGCGCATTATCACGTTCATCGCGTCATCCACTGTATGCTCTATCCCGTGTGCTTCGGCAAAACGCACCAGCCACGCTGATATTTGCTCTTCGTGTTTACTCGGACGAGGCACTTTTCTTATCTCGTCAAAAATGGAAAATACTTCCTTCGGTTCTAAATTGTTCATATTCGTTAATTTTTAATTTTCAAATTCTCAATTCTTCACTGTCTCTTTGTACAATTCACCTTTGAACTTGTCTTGGAACTCTTTCGGGTATCCCACGCGTTTCGGTCCGACTGGTTCGCCCCATTCGTTACGCTTGAACTGGCCGTTCTCTTCCTTGCGTATGTTGCCGTCTATATATTTTACGGTCAGGTATGTGAACAGGTCATTCCATGCCGCTGTTGACTCATCCGCCTGTTGGCACGAGTATTGGGTCAGAAACTCACGTCTCTCCTTTTCGTTCATGGTTGCCACTTTCTGGTCTATTGTTTCCACTTGGCTGTTGAACTTCTCCTCCCATGTCTTCTGTACGTTCTTTATGTCCGGTAACATCAGTGAGTAGAGGGGGTAGGCCCAGTTGGCCACGCGGTTGTAAGCCCACCATGCCGATGTCGGCGAGTAGGTGTATAAGTCGCCGTTGCCCTCACGCATACACTCAGGGGCTTTCATTATTGTGTTGTAAAGCGGTACATACACAGTCGTTGCTGCATCGTCCAGCCCGAACCAGAATATGCCTCCGGCCTTTGCACTCTCATATCCGCGCATCTGGCTCACATACGACCATGCCGTCTGTTGGGTGGCTACCGGACGCTCAAACCAGTACTGGATGCTGTCTTGCTTGAAACCCAAACCGCCGTAACGCAGTTTGCTGTGGTAAGGACCGGCATCTGTTCCCTGAGTTATGTCCAGTTCTGTACCCTCATACTGGTCACGCATGGCGTCTTTCATCTCTTGTACCGTTATCTTATGGTTAGGTTTGACCCAAAGCGGCATAGGCTCACCGGCTTCACGACCGTCGGTCGCAAGGTAAATCTTGCCGGCCGAATAACCCAGGTACTTGTCCATATCGTCTGCAAACTTCCTGAATACGCTCCATACGCGTGCTTCGCATACGTACAATCCTGTGAAATCGAACGGGTTATAGGCGTGATTGAATTGAAACTCCTCGTCCTTGCCATCAAAGAACCCGTTGTCTCTCGCCACCTGTATCACGTCCTTGTGCCACATCCACTGACCGTCTTTCGATGTAAACACATCGCCTTTCTTCTTCGCGCCTTTTAGGGGCAGATAGGTGATTCTTGCTTGATTGGCATGACCTGATATGCAGTCATCTGGTATGCGTGCTGCTGCCCATACCACGCCTTTTTTGCCTTTGCCTTTGCCCGTCATCTCCATAATCCATACCTCGTTCGGGTCACCTATTGAAAAACTCTCGCCACCGCTCACATAGCCGTATTCAGTAGCAAGAGTTGTGATCCAGTCTATAGCCTCGCGGGCTGTCTTGCTGCGCTCCAAGGCTATATAGATAAGGCTGCCGTAGTCTATGCCTACTGTGTCTGCCATGTCTCTGCCGCCCCATGTGGTCTCGCCTATAGTCACTTGATGCTCGTTGGTGTTGCCTACCACTGTATATGTATGCGCCACCTCTGGTATCTTCATTAGCGGTTTGCCGTCATCCCAACATACCACGTCACGCATCTCGCCCGAAGAATGGTCGGCCGCTGCTTTGTAGTGCAGATAGCCGTAGAATGAGTAACTGTCGGCTGCATAACTGATTATTGTGCTGCCGTCCGCCGTCGCTGCTTTGCCTGCCATAAAATTAGTGCAGGCAAACGAACTGCCAATGGCAAACACCGACACGATGCCTGCCAACATCAATCCTTTTCTCATAATCTGATAATTTTTGAATCTATAATTGAATGTATATTAAGTAATTTCACAACTTCGGTAACTCACTTGGTACGCAGGTGTCTCGCCCGCAACAAAAGCACATCGCATATACCTCACTGAAAAAAACGCCGCAAAAATACAAAAATCTTTCACTTTGCACAATCTTCTCACAAATTTCACATTTTTCCTCTGTTGCACTTTTGATACCACTTTTGATGCCACTTTTGATTCCAAATCGTGATCACAATAAAAATGTGTAATGTATTTTGTCGATGTTTCTCCCTGCCTTCAACATAAAAAACTTGAAAAAAACTCGAAAAAAGGACGAAAAAAACTCGAAAACAAACACTCCGGAAATCCTCCCGGTTTTGCTTCCGAAAAAGAAAAATCAAAAAAATCTGCACAACTCAGAAAAAAGTCGTACTTTTGTCGCGTGAAAATGAAAAAACAACTATGAACTTTATTGGATTTATCAGCAAAATTTTCGGCAACAAGGCGCAGCGCGATATGCGCGAGATACAGCCTGTCGTTGACAAAATCAAAAGCATCTACCCCGAAATTGATGCCCTCTCTCACGATGAACTGCGTACACATAGTCAGGCTCTGATGCAGCGTATTGCCGACACTGTAAAAGACAAAAAACAACAGATAGTCACCCTCAAAGCCTCTATCGAAGACCTTGAGATTGACAAACGCGAAAAAGTCTATGACGAGGTGGACCGCCTCGAAAAGGAAATTCAGGAAGACTACAAACGTGTCCTCAACGACATCCTTCCCGAAGCATTCGCTATCGTCAAGTCCACTGCACGACGCTTTGCCGAAAACGAGTCTGTCCGTGTCAAGGCTAATGACCGTGACCGTGACCTCGCTGCCGACCCGAGATTCGACTTCATCGAAATAGACGGAGAGGATGCTGTCTATCACAACCATTGGATGGCGGGAGGTAACGAGATAACGTGGGATATGATTCACTACGATGTGCAGCTTTTCGGCGGTGTCGTCCTGCACCAAGGTAAGATTGCCGAAATGGCGACAGGTGAAGGTAAAACGCTGGTTGCCACACTGCCGGTGTTCCTTAACGCCCTGACTCACGAGGGTATTCACGTGGTCACTGTCAACGACTACCTCGCCAAGCGTGACTCCGAATGGATGGGACCGCTCTATATGTTCCACGGTCTGACAGTCGATTGTATCGACAAGCACCGGCCCAATTCCGACGAACGCCGCCGTGCCTATGCCTGCGATATAACTTTCGGCACCAACAACGAGTTCGGTTTTGACTATCTGCGTGACAATATGGCGACATCACCTCTTGACCTCGTTCAACGCGGTCACAATTTCGCTATCGTTGATGAGGTGGACTCAGTGCTTATTGATGACGCTCGTACACCGCTTATCATTTCCGGTCCTATACCCAAGGGAGAAGACCAGATGTTTGATGAGTATAAGCATCGTGTCGAACTTCTCTACCGTACTGGAGTTCAGCAAGCCAACCAGTACCTCATTGAAGCCAAGCGCAAGATGGCAAGTTCCGACCCGAAAGAGAAAGAAGAAGGCGAACTCGCACTCTTCCGTTCATACAAAGAGATGCCTAAAAACAAAGCCCTCATCAAGTTCTTGAGCGAACCGGGTATAAAGGTCAGACTCCAAAAAACAGAAGAGTTCTACCTGCAGGAGCAGGAAAAAAACATGCACATCGCTACCGACCCCCTATATTTCGTTATTGATGAGAAACAGAAATCTGTCGAAATGACCGACAAAGGTAACGAAACGCTTGCAGGCAACAGCGAAGACCCTAACTTCTTTGTACTCCCTGATGTCGGCTCCGAAATGGCGGATCTTGAAAAAGAAAATCTCACGCCCGAACAGAAGCAGCAGCGCAAAGACGACATAATGACCAACTATTCAGTCAAGTCCGAGCGCGTCCATACCGTACAGCAACTGCTAAAAGCATATACGCTCTTTGAAAAAGATGTTGACTATATCATTGACAACAACGAGGTTAAGATTGTTGACGAGCAAACAGGACGTATAATGGAAGGCCGCCGCTGGTCCGACGGACTGCATCAGGCTGTAGAAGCCAAAGAAAATGTCAAAGTGGAAGGTGCGACGCAGACTTTCGCTACCATAACACTGCAAAACTATTTCCGTATGTACCGCAAACTCTCAGGTATGACCGGTACTGCCGAAACAGAAGCAGGGGAGTTCTGGAATATCTACAAACTCGATGTGGTTGTTATTCCTACCAACAAACCTATTGCCCGTACCGACCTCAACGACCGTATCTACCGTACCAAACGTGAAAAGTACAAAGCCGTCATTGATGAAATTCAAAACCTCGTTGCAGCAGGACGCCCGGTTCTCGTCGGTACAACCTCTGTCGAGATTTCCGAACTGCTCTCTAAGATGCTCACAATGCGTCATATACCGCACAATGTACTCAATGCCAAACTTCACCAGAAAGAGGCTGAAGTGGTGGCGCACGCAGGTGAGAAAGGTGTCGTTACTATTGCCACTAACATGGCAGGTCGTGGTACTGATATCAAACTTACTCCGGAAGTCAAAGCCGCAGGTGGTCTCGCTATCCTTGGTACTGAACGACACGAGAGTCGGCGTGTGGATCGCCAGTTGCGCGGACGTTCAGGTCGTCAGGGGGACCCCGGTAGCAGCGTCTTCTTCATCTCACTCGAAGACGACCTTATGCGTCGTTTCGGCTCTGACCGTATAGCTTCTGTTATGGACCGCTTGGGTTGGGAAGAAGGCGAAGCCATCGAACACAAAATGATTTCTTCCAACGTCGAAACCGCACAAAAGAAAGTAGAAGAGAATAACTTTGGTATCCGCAAACGGCTTATTGAGTATGACGATGTTATGAACCAGCAACGTAACGTCATCTACGCCAAGCGTCACCACGCCCTGATGGGCGAACGTATTGGTGTGGACATAACCAATATGATCTACGATGCTGCCGAAGCCATCATCGCCGAATCAAAACCGACTTTGGACTACGGAACCCTGGCCTACAGCGTCATGCAGACCTTCGCCATCGAAGTGCCGTTCGATGAAGACACGTTCCGCCACTCTAAAGAGGAACCTTTGTCCAACCAACTTGCCGAAGCGGCACTCGACAGTTTCAAACGTCGTATGGACAAACTTATGACCACTGCCAATCCTGTTATTCAGCAAGTATATAAGGATAAAGGTGCCATGTATGAGAACATTCTCATTCCTGTCTCTGACGGGCAGAGGGTGTATAACATTTCTGTCAATCTGCGCCGCGCAGCCGAAACCGATTGCAAGGAAGTGGTCAAAGAGTTCGAAAAACGTATGGTTCTCTATGTAATCGATGATGAGTGGAAAGAGCATCTGCGCCGGTTGGACGACCTCAAACAGTCAGTCCAGAACGCCTCCTATGAACAGAAAGACCCGCTGCTTATCTACAAACTTGAATCCTTCAATATATTCCGCGAGATGCTCGACAGTTTCAACCGTCGTGCCATCGCTATCCTCCTGCGCGGATTCATACCACAGCAGCAACCCTCACAAATGCAGCAGGCACGTGCCCCGCAACGAACAGACATGAGCCGCTATCGCACGCAGAAAGATGTGGTGCAGCAGGCGGCGCAGCAGTCGGGTATGGCTGGAGCGGCTCAGCGAGACACACGTGAACCGCAGAAAGTGATGCCGATTATCGCTGACAAGAAACCGCGTCCCAATGACCCGTGTCCATGCGGCAGCGGAAAAAAATACAAACAATGCCACGGTAAATTGGAATAGCATGAAAGATGTCTTTTGCGCCATTGACCTCGGTGCTACATCAGGACGAATAATCATCGCACCCGCAGGCACCTCCGTCGCCGATGACGACCTGCAAGTCATCTATCGTTTCCCTAACGCCATCTATGAGCAAAACGGCATGTTCTTTTGGAATACCGACTCGCTCTGGCTGGAAATACAAAAAGGGTTGCGACTGCTTGCCGACCGCAAAGACCTGCATGTCCTCAGTATAGGTGTGGATAGTTGGGGATGCGATATTATCTTCCTTGACTCGCAGGGACAACCCATCGCTCACCCGCGTGCCTATCGTGACCCTTATACTAACGGACGTATGGAGCAACTGTGGCAACAACTCGCATACGCACACAGTGCTGATAACCAATATGTCAAAGACCCTGTATCTGTCGGACGCAACATTGTCTATTTAAAAACTGGTATCCAGATGTTGCCGTTCAATACGATCTACCAACTTTATGCTTGCAGTCAGCAACAATACGCTCCATTCCTCCAAGCCGCTCACTATCTCCTCATCGCTGACTATTTTAACTATCTGCTTACTGGAGTGATGCGCTGCGAATATACTCTCCTCTCAACTTCCCAACTGCTCAACTGGTATTCAAATGAGTCTGCAAAAATAACTCAAAATACTGACAATTCAAATATCTCGCAAACAAATTCCCATATCTCTCAATTTGTCAGTACGCAATCCTCCAAAACAGTCTGTCCCCATTTGGATTCAGACCTCTTGCAGGCTTGTGGGGCTGACCTCTCTAAATTCGCCCCTATGGCATATCCGTCAGAGCGAATAGGGATGTTGCGCGGCGAAATATCCCCGTTCGCTCATGAAGTGCCCGTCATTGCTGTCGCGTCACACGACACGGCAAGCGCGGTCACTACCGTGCCTGATGAACCAATAGCTTACCTCAGTAGCGGGACGTGGTCGCTTATGGGAATAGTATCGCCTGAACCCGTTATCACACAGCATAGTTTCGCCTTCAATTTCACTAACGAAGGCGGAGTGGGGCAGACATCTCGGTTGCTCAAGAACATAACGGGTATGTGGATTCTCGAACAATGCCGGAGTGAATGGAAAAAACAAGGCAAAGACTACCCGCACGAACAACTCATACAGATGGCGCAACAAACGGACTACAAGATTGACAATGGTCTTATCAAGCCACCGCAACTCTTCAATCCCGATGACCCGCGATTTGCTAATCCGGTGTCAATGCTTAACGAAGTGCAAAAAGATATACCGCAATCCGACAACCGCGATGCACTCACCGTTTGGACCATCTACCACTCGCTTGCCCACCGCTACGGCGAAGTGTTCCATTTGCTACAGCAACTCGCTCCTTTCACCATTACAAGATTGCACATCATCGGCGGTGGCGCACGAAATGCCTGGCTTAATCAGCTTACTGAACAAGCCATCGGCGTTCCCGTTACTGTCGGCTCCACCGAAGCGACTGCTCTCGGTAACATACTGATCCAAAGCAAAGCCTTATAAATCATCATAACTATGATACGCGAAATCACCACACACGCTGCCTATGCTATTGCCAAGGAGCGTTATGCCGAACTTGGCATCGATACTGAGCAAGTAATCAATACACTGCGCAACTTCCACCTCTCTATGCACTGCTGGCAGGCAGACGATGTGACAGGTTTCGAACCTGCGCAAAACGCACTCTCCGGAGGTATCCAATCTACCGGTAACTATCCGGGCAAAGCACGAAACATTGACGAACTGCGGCAGGACATTCTAAAAGCCAAGTCTCTCATTCCCGGTACACACCGTCTTAACCTGCACGAAATCTACGGCGAGTTCAAAGGACAGTTCATTGACCGCAACGAGTGTACCATCGACCTCTTCCGAGGCTGGATGCAATGGGCTATGGAGAACAATACCAAACTTGATTTCAACTCCACTTCTTTCTCCCATCCCAAGTCAGGCAGTCTCACGCTTGCAAACCCTGACGAAAGAATACGCTCATTCTGGATTGAACATACAAGCCGCTGCCGCGAAATAGCCAACGAGATAGGTAAGTTCCAGCAAGACCCCTGCTGCATCAACATCTGGATTCATGATGGCAGCAAAGACTTTACCGCCAATCGCTATCTCTATCGTTCACTGCTCAAGGATTCGCTCGACCAGATACTCGCCAAACAGTACAAGTGGGAGAAAACATCCGTTGAAAGTAAACTCTTCGGCATCGGACTCGAGACAATGACCGTCGGTAGCAACGATTTCTATACTGCCTATGCCTCGCGGCATAATATTATGATTACTCTTGATACAGGTCATTTCCATCCAACTGAGAGCGTTGCCGACAAGGTGTCGTCTATGCTTCTCTTCGTCCCCGAACTTATGCTCCACGTTTCGCGCCCTGTTCGTTGGGACAGCGACCACGTAACGCTTATGGATGACCAGACACTCGAACTTTTCCAAGAGATAGTCCGCGCTAACGCTCTTGACCGTGTGCATTACGGACTGGACTATTTTGACGGCAGTATCAACCGCATAGGTGCATACGTTATAGGCTCACGTGCGGCACAACGTTGTATGACGCGGGCACTGCTTGAACCTGTTAAGACAATCAATCAATATGAACTTGCCGGACAAGGCTTCCAAAAACTTGCATATATAGAAGAGCAAAAATCTCTCCCTTGGGCGGCTGTCTATGACGAGTTCTGCGTTCGGGAAAATGTGCCTGTAGGACTTGATATCATACCCGAGATAGAACAATACGAACGCAATATCACCTCCAAACGCGGTTAACTTTATGAAAATACTTATAGGACTTCTTATTATCGCCATAGGTGCGTTCTGTCAGTCCTCGTCGTATGTCCCCATCAACCGCATCAAGTCGTGGTCGTGGGAGAGTTATTGGTTAGTACAGGGTATATTTGCATGGCTACTGTTCCCTCTCCTAGGGGCGTTGCTTGCCGTTCCGCAAGGCGGATCGCTGTTCGCTCTCTTCGCCTCTGCCGACTCTTTCCACCTGTGGATGACTGTCCTTTTTGGTGTCCTGTGGGGGGTAGGAGGACTTACTTTCGGACTCTCTATGCGTTACCTCGGTGTTGCCTTGGGACAAAGCATCTCACTTGGTACATGTGCCGCTCTCGGTACCGTACTCGGACCGATGTTGCTACAGATTTTCTTCCCTGAGATGAACGCTATTGCCTCGCTTACAGCAAGTGTCCTCTGGGGAGTCGGGATTACTCTGTTGGGCATAACCGTCATTGGTATTGCAGGAGGCAGAAAATCACGTGAGACAAAGGCGCAACAGTCAGCCGTCACTGAATTCAATTTTCCCAAAGGCATACTCATAGCACTGCTCGCAGGCTGTATGTCGGGTTGTTTCAATGTAGGACTTACTTTCGGACAAGACATCCATTTTTCGCAGACATCGCCTCTTTTTGAATCCCTTCCCGCTACTTTTCTTGTCACGCTCGGCGGATTCATCACTAATGCTGTTTATTGTCTCTGTCAGAACTATATGAATCATTCTTTCTGTGACTATGGTAAAAAAGAAGTGTGGGGTAACAACCTCCTCTTTTGTTGCTTGGCAGGGCTGTTGTGGTATAGCCAGTTCTTCGGACTGAGCCTCGGTAAAGGTTTTCTCGCTGAAAGTCCGGCACTCCTCACTTTCTCATTCTGCATCCTTATGGCTCTTAATGTCACTTTCTCCAACGTGTGGGGTATCATCCTTCGCGAGTGGAAAGGTGCATCACGAACCACTATCGCTATATTACTCATCGGACTGACCATTCTTATTATCAGTTCTTTCCTTCCACAACTACTTTAAAGTATGCAACAACTGCTCAATCAAATAGCTGAAATTTCCGGCTACCTTTGGCAAAAAGGGTGGGGGGAGCGCAACGGCGGCAACCTCACTGTGAACGTTACACGATTCTTCCTTGATGACGAAGGTGAAGCGATTTTTCCTGAATATGTTTTGGATAAATATGGCATACAGTCAGACGATACGGATGAATATATGATGTTTAGCGACTGGTATCCGATGGGTACTGCCTTGCCTTACATCGCTGATCAGTATTTCTATGTCAAGGGGACACAGAAAAGGATGCGCGATATGGCACGCGACCCGATGGCGAACGGCTGTATCATTTTGATTTCACCCGATGGAACCAAATATACATACGTTTCGAAAAGGGTACCGCCCACCAGCGAACTGCCGTCTCATCTTATGGTGCAGAACTACCTGCGGCAGAGCGGTTCGCGTTATACGGCGACACTCCATACGCACCCCATTGAACTGGTGGCTCTCAGCCATCACCGCGAACTGCTGGATGACAACTCTCGCCCCAACCGCCTGACGCGTACTCTTTGGTCAATGATTCCTGAAACACTTGCGTTCGCCCCGCTCGGTTTGGGTATAGTCCCTTACGAAATCCCCGGATCAAAGGAACTGGCTGAAGCCACACTGGAGAAAATCCGTGACTACGATGTCGTGCTTTGGGAAAAACACGGAGTCTTTGCCGTAGGGCAAGACATAATCGATGCTTTTGACCAAGTCGATGTACTCAATAAGGCTGCCCGCATCTATCTTGACGCTCTGGCATATACTGCCGCTTACCCCGAATCGCAACCCGAAGGAATGACAGCCCAAGCCATGCAGACAGTTCAACAAGTTTTCCACCTTCCTACCCGTCGCCCCTGCTGATAATGAAAAACCTGCGGCCATATATCGCTATTGTTACCTCTATGCTCATTTGGTCTGTAGCGGGTATCGCCATCAAAGAAGCACTGACCGTATTCCCGCCTATGACGATGATTGTCATTCGCTTTGCGTTGGCTGTCCTCTTGATGCTCATTATAGGTATTGCCGCCAGAAACATCTCACGCAAACGAATAGCTGACGGTCAATCGCAACAAATGAGTGGACTCGCTCTCCAGAAAGTCAGCCGCAAAGACCTTCCGGTATTCCTTTTAGGCGGATTTTTTCAACCTTTTTTGTACTATTTGTTGGAGACTTTCACATACGACTCTCTCTCTTCTCCCACTATCTCTGAGGCACTTCTGTCCACAGCTCCCGTCTTTGCTCCCCTTTTTGGTATCGTTTTTCTGCGTGAAAAAGTGACACGCAACAATATACTCGGTATAGTCATTTCCACCTTAGGAATGTTGTTGCTCGTACTCTTTGGGGCAGACTCTTTTGCTCTTGGCAATCCGTGGGGACTGCTCACTGCCTTCCTCGCTGTATCTGCCGCACTGCTCTATTCGGTCACCCTCAAACGTATTCCCGAACACTACAACTCACTTACTCTGGTCTTTTATATGCAGGCTTTCTCACTCCTGCTGTTCACCATTTTGTGGCTTTTTACTGACAAAAAAATCGAACCTGTCACTATCTCATCCGTACTGTCAATCATCTATCTCGCGGTATTCTCATCGGTTACGGCGTTTATACTGTTCTGCTATACCGTACGGAGAATAGGTATCACACGTGCCAACGCATTCAATAACATTCGTCCGGCTTTTACTGCCATCGCTATGTTCCTCATTTTTAGTGAACATCTCCCTCTCGGCAAACTACTTGGTATAGTTCTTATCATAATCGGACTCTTTATATGCCAGTATAATAAGCCGCCCAAAACTACTGCTCAAAATCAGTGAATTACAAACTTTTTACTAAAAAATACACAATTTGTTTGGTTGCATTCGCAAAAACACTATACCTTTGCGCTCGGTTTTCAAACAAAATAACAGACGATGAACGCACAAATGGCTAATTTCTGGTGGTGGCGCACTCCCATAGCAAAAGGAGGGTCGCGTGCCGTTTGTCAGAGTATGTAAGTCATTTTGCCGAAATCAAATCGTTTGACACACATTATGAAAAGACAAATACCAGCCGTAGGAAACCCTCCTACGGCTGATTTTTATCAAAACGGACAACAAAGAATAAACTAATAAGAATCCAAACAACGTCTAAACACCTAAAATAATAAACCAATAAATTCAAAATCACTATGAAAAAACAAACAATCCCTTACAAGATTTATCTTGAAGAACAAGAAATGCCGACCCATTATTACAACGTACGTGCCGACATGAAACAAAAACCCGCTCCGCTGCTCAATCCCGCTACCCGTCAGCCGATGACAGCACAAGAGTTGGAACACGTCTTCTGTACCGAACTCGTCAAACAGGAACTTGACAATGACACTCCTCTCATCGCTATTCCTGACGAGATACGCAGTTTCTACAAGATGTACCGCCCTTCACCGCTTGTTCGTGCTTACGAACTTGAACGCAAAATGCAAACGCCGGCACATATATATTATAAGTTTGAAGGCAACAACACCAGTGGTAGCCATAAACTCAATTCCGCTATTGCACAGGCTTATTATGCCAAACACCAGGGACTTAAAGGTCTGACCACCGAAACGGGTGCCGGACAATGGGGTACGGCTCTCTCAATGGCATGTGCTTATCTCGGTATGGATCTCAAAGTCTATATGGTCAAAGGCTCGTTCCATCAGAAACCTTTCCGGCGCGAAGTGATGCGCACCTATGGGGCTTCTGTTACACCATCGCCGTCTGACACTACTGAAGTAGGTCGCCGTATTCTCGGAGCTCATCCCGACACTACTGGCAGTCTCGGCTGCGCCATCTCCGAAGCTGTCGAATATGCTGTCACCCACGAAGGCTACCGATATGTACTGGGCAGTGTGCTTAATCAGGTGTTGCTCCACCAGTCCGTCATCGGACTTGAAACTAAAACCGCTATGGACAAATATGGTATTCATCCCGACATCATCATCGGCTGTGCGGGCGGAGGCTCTAATCTCGGAGGACTGATTGCTCCATTTATGGGAGAGAA
This sequence comes from Paludibacteraceae bacterium, assembly GCA_024683975.1. Taxonomy (GTDB): domain Bacteria; phylum Bacteroidota; class Bacteroidia; order Bacteroidales; family Paludibacteraceae; genus Colicola. The sequence continues at coordinate 24,844 of JAIKXR010000124.1, read as the reverse complement.
ACTGCGCGGTGAAGCCGACTACCGTATCATTGCCGTTGAACCGGCATCCTGTCCCTCCCTGACACGCGGAAAGTATGCATACGACTTTTGCGACACGGGTATGATTTGTCCGTTAGCTAAAATGTACACTCTCGGTGCAGATTTCATTCCTTCGCCAAACCACGCCGGAGGACTGCGTTACCATGGAATGAGTCCCGTCCTCTCCGAACTTTACCACCAAGGATTGTTGGAGGCGCGCAGCGTGGAACAGACATCGGTCTTTGAAGCAGCCGAGTATTTCGCCCGCGTGGAAGGCATCCTGCCGGCTCCAGAAAGCAGTCACGCCATCAGGGTGGCTCTTGACGAGGCAATCCGCTGTAAGGAAACAGGGGAAGAGAAAACAATACTCTTCGGACTGACTGGCACAGGATATTTCGACCTCAAAGCCTACGAGGAGTACAACGATGGCAGAATGACAGACTATATCCCGACAGACGAGGAACTCGCTCTTTCACTCGCCAAACTTCCGAAAATGGATTAACTAAGGGGCTGATTAAGACACTGTTTCTCAAGATGCCTCTTTTTACAAGCGACCTGCGCCTCATATAACGTGGCACAGGTCGCTTGTTGTTTTTGTGTCCGACAAAAAGTGTGTATGATAAAGTCGCAGAAAAATTACTCAACGGCTGTATCCGTTTGTACCATATGAATGTCCGTTTCAATCTGACGTTTCAATGCCTCCAACGATTCAAACCGCTGCTCATCCCGCAAACGACGGAGAATCTCTACTCGCAGCAGCTGATTATATAGATTGCCATCAAAACCAATAATATGCACCTCAATAAAAGTGCGCGGTTCTTCTCTGTCTTGTACAGTCGGATTAGTCCCTATGTTCATTACTGCCTTATATACTATGCCGCTGACTTCAGTCTGAACCGCATAAACACCTTCTTTGGGCAGCAATTTGTCCGGATCTGAAATTGATATGTTGGCGGTCGGAAACCCTAACCGCGTACCCAGTCCTTTGCCGTGGACAACCTTGCCGAAGAGGGAGTATTCGCGCCCTAACATATTATTCGCGGCTTCTATGCAGCCATTTTTTAATGCTTTGCGAATGAGTGATGACGATATGGGAAGTGGCATATCTGTTGCATCGTCTTTGTCATCGGGCAAGGTGGAGGAAGACGCTTCTTTCAGTAACAACACCTCCACACCTGCGGCATTGCCGGCACTGACATAATCATCGAATGATGTCAGACAATCGCATCCAAAACGGTGGTCATAACCCATCATTAAAACTTCCACATCGTATCGTTCATTGAGGAAACGCATAAACTCACATGCCGTCTGTCTGTGTATGTCGGCAAATTCCAGCATCACCACTTTGTCCACACCGCACGACTCCAATAGTGCTTTCCTCTCTTCGCGGGTGGTCAACAACTGTTCAGACTGTCCTGACAATGTATTGCGAGGGTGGTTAAAGAAGGTGACAACCATACTCTTAAGACCGCATTCACGTGCCTTGGTCGTGAGTTCACGGAGCAGGAACTGATGACCTCGATGCACTCCGTCGAACATCCCTATGGTAGCAATACGACTCAATCCTTGACTTCTGTTTTAGGGAAACTTACCCAGAACAATACCGCTACCACCAAAGCGAAGGCGGCAAAAATATACCATGCTTCCTGCCAACCTGACCACATCTGAGTGACCTTCTCTTGTATTTGCAAAAGATCGGTCGAAGAAATGGCATGCCAGTCAATAACTCCATCTGAATTGCGGATAATGCCCAATGTAGCCTCATTGCTCTTGTCAATGGATGGAACAAATTTATTTACAATCGCTTGTGCGGCAAGTGTACCTATTGTAGCCCCCAGTCCGTTGGTCATCATCATAAACATACCTTGCGCAGATGAACGCAACTTCGGGTCCGTCTCTTGGTCAACATACAATGCGCCAGAAATATTGAAAAAGTCAAACGCAAAACCATATACAATGCAACTCAACACAAAGAGTACCACTCCGGGAAAACCCGGATTGCCCGCGCCAAACAAACCGAAACGGAGTACCCACGCTATCATTGACATAAACATGACATTCTTTATCCCAAATCGCTTGAGGAAGAAGGGAATGGTCAGTATGCAGAGGGCTTCCGATATCTGCGAGATGGAAATGAGTATGCCCGAGTGTTTTACGCCGAACGTGTCAGACCACTGGCTGAAATATTCGAAACTGCCGAGAAAAGGATTGGCATACCCGTTCGTCACCTGAAGGCACATACCCAATAGCATAGAGAAAATGAAAAACAATGCCATCTTTTTCTGCCCGAACAATGCAAAGGCTTTTAGACCCAACGCTTCTGCTATCGATTGTTTTCCCGTTCCTTTGTTAATCTCACATTCGGGCAGGGACAGCGAATATACGGCAAGAACAATGCTCAAACCGCCGCTGATAAGAAACTGGCGATATGAGTCCATCGCACCTGCCAAATCAACTATCCACATCGTCACTATGAATCCGACAGTACCGAACACCCGAATGGGCGGAAAATCTTTCACGGTGTCTAACTTCGCCTTAATCAATGCATTGAAAGCCACCGAATTGGACAATGCTATGGTCGGCATAAAAAACGCAACTGAAAGTGTGTAAAGCGTGAAAAGTGACGCGAATTGAACATTTGCACCGGCCGTCCAGCCATACACTCCCGCGGAAATCATAAATGCACCCGCCAATGCATGACATAGTGACAGCAGTTTCTGAGCGGGTATCCAACGGTCCGCAACGATACCCATCATCGCGGGCATAAACAAACTGACTATGCCTTGAATGGAGTAGAACCAGCCGATATTGCTGCCGAAACCGATACTGCCCAAGTAGCGTCCCATACTCGTCAGATATGCACCCCAAACAGCAAATTCAAGGAAGTTCATCACGATAAGACGCAGTTTCATATTCTTCATAATCAAACGATTTAATAATTATCAATTATCAATTTTCAATTATCAATTATCTACATCGCTCCCGTCACTTGTATCGTTTGTCCGCTCACGTATGATGACAGATCGCTCGCAAGGAACAGAGCCACATTAGCCACCTCTTCCGGCAGACCGCCACGATGCATCGGAATACGCTTTACAAACTCATCTATTGTGTTTTGAGGAAGATTAGCCGTCATGTCGGTCAGTATAAAACCGGGGGCAATGGCATTGGCTCTGATACCGCGACTGCCAAACTCTTTGGCCGTTGTTTCTGTCAGGGCTATCATACCTGCTTTGGATGCTGCATAATTGGCCTGACCGGCATTGCCGTAAATGCCTACTACTGAAGACATTGATATTATCGAACCGCTTTTTTGCCGCATCATGTGAGGCGAAACAGCGTGGATAAAGTTAAATGCGGATTTCAAGTTAACATTAATCACATTGTCCCATTGTTCCTCTGTCATGCGAAGTAGCAGATTGTCTTTTGTTATTCCGGCGTTATTGACAAGTATGTCTATCCGCCCGAAGTCTTTCATTACCTGCTCTGTAATTGTATGAACCTGCTCGTATGATGACGCATCACATACGTATGCTTGAACCTCGCCGCCGTCTGCTTTTATCTGTTCTATAGTGTCAGTCACCTTCTCATTGATGCTCCTCACTATCATTGCCACACGACAGCCTTCTTTGGCGAATAGCCTTGCCGTGGCATTGCCTATGCCGCGTGCGGCCCCGGTGACAATGCCAACTTTGTTTGATAATAACTGATTCACAATCAACTATTATTTAGATATGCGTTCCTTTATTGCAGCCGTTTCTTTCTCGTAGCCGGGTTTATGCAGCAGAGCGAACATATTCTTCTTGTAGGCTTCCACGCCCGGCTGGTTGAACGGATTGACACCTAACATATAGCCTGACACACCGCAAGCGGTCTCAAAGAACGTAATCAGCTTACCGATAGCCTCTTCGTTCAGCTGAGGTATCTCTATTAGCAGATTGGGTACTCCGCCGTCTATGTGGGCCAAGCGTGTGCCTAATTCTGCCATTTTGTTCACTTCGTCCACACGTTTGCCGGCGAGGAAATTCAGACCGTCCAAGTTAGCCGCGTCAGTAGGCACAACTACTTTGTTGTTAGGTTTTTCTACCGATATAACCGTCTCAAACAGAAGTCTCTCTCCTTCCTGCACGTATTGTCCCATCGAGTGAAGGTCGGTCGTAAAGTCTGCTGATGCAGGGAAAATACCTTTGTTCTCTTTGCCTTCGCTCTCGCCGTATAGTTGTTTCCACCATTCGCTCAAATAGTGTAACTTGGGGTGGAAATTGACCAATAGTTCAATCTTCTTCCCTTTGCGATAGAGACTGTTTCTTGCAGCCGCATAGAGTAGGGCGGGGTTATTTTCAAAGTCTGCAGTGGTGCAAGTGTCCATCATCTTTTCTGCTCCGTCCAGCAAAGCGTCTATATCCATTCCGGCGCATGCTATTGGCAACAGACCAACAGGACTCAGCACGGAAAATCTGCCGCCTATATTGTCTTCGATTACATAAGTATCGTAGCCTTCATTGGTTGCCAGCGTGCGCAAAGCACCTCTCTTCGCATCGGTTATGCAGACTATTCGTTCACGCGCAGCCTCTTTGCCCGCCTGATTTTCCAACTGTTGCTTGAGCAGCCTGAAAGCCAATGCCGGTTCGGTCGTTGTGCCGGATTTGGAGATGCATATGATACCGAACTTTTTATGGCGAAGCATCTCTTGCAGTTCATATAAATAGTCTTCGCCTATATTGTTGCCCGCGTAAACAATCTGTGGTGTTTTGGCTTCTAATTGTGCGAACGATGATTGCAGAGCGTCTATTACCGCCTTCGCACCCAAGTACGAACCGCCTATGCCTACACATACTATCACTTCACAGCCTTTGCGAAGACGTTCTGCCGTCATTTTGATTCCGCTCACTTGATTGCGTATATCTTTGGGCAGACCAAGCCAGCCTAAAAAGTCGTTGCCGGCACCTGTTCCTTTGACTAACGTCTGAAGAGCGTTCTCTGTCTCTTCTTTATATTTACGCAACGTCTCAATGTCTGTTGCGTATGAATATGTGAATCTCATATCTCAGTTATTTAAGTTTTTGAGTCAATTCTTGAATCACCAGCGATGGTGACTTGAAGTTGTATAGGATGTCATACACAGCATCTACAATCGGCAGGTTTACTCTCTGTTTCTTGTTCATTTCGTATATGCATCGTGTTCCGTAGTAGCCTTCTGCCACCATTTCCATTTCTATTTGTGCGGCTCTTACCGAATAGCCCATACCCACCATTTGTCCGAATTGCCTGTTGCGTGAGAACTTCGAATAAGAAGTCACCAGCACGTCTCCAAGATACCCCGAAGCATCTATGTTTATAGGCATGCCGTTATTGGCTGCTACAAATCTTTGTATCTCTTGTACAGCATTGGATATCAGTACTGCTTGGAAGTTGTCGCCGTACCTCAGACTATGGCAGAGGCCCGAAGCTATTGAATATATGTTCTTCATTACAGACGAGTATTCCAGTCCGTCCACATCATCGCTCGTGGTCGTATGTACGTATGGGGTATGGAAGATTGCTGCTGCTTTGGTGGCTGTTTCGGCGGATGTAGAGCCAATGGTCAGGTAACTCTGGCGTTCCAATGCTATTTCTTCAGCATGGCACGGACCGGCTATGACTGCCAACTGCTCATTAGGTATCAGGAAGTGAAAATGAAGATAATCGGTCACTGTCACGTTGTCTTCTATAATCATTCCTTTCACGGCTGAAATCACTGTCTTACGTCTCAGTGATCTGCGTACTTTGTTCAGCGTAGTCTTCAGATAAGGGGACGGAATGGCTATTATCAGCACGTCTGAATTCGCTATCACCTCATTGATGTCCGATGTGAATTGTATACGGTCTATGTCGAAGTGTACTTGCGTCAGGTATCCTGGGTTCTTACCCATACGCACAAACTCGTCTATTGCCTCCTGACGACGTATGAACCAGTTGATTTTCTCTTCGTTATGAAGCACTATCTTGGCAAGTGCGGTGGCCCAGCTTCCGTTCCCGACTATCGCTATATGTCGCTTTTCCATAGTATCAGTTGGCCTCAGGTTTCATTGTCGGGAACAGCAGCACTTCCTGTATGCTTTGCTGACCGGTCATCAGCATTGTCAGGCGGTCTATACCTATGCCTATGCCGGACGTTGGAGGCATTCCGTATTCGAGTGCGCGCATAAAGTCGTGGTCTATCACCATTGCCTCGTCATCGCCCTTGTCTGCTAATTTCATTTGCTCCACAAATCGTTCGTACTGGTCTATGGGGTCGTTCAGTTCGCTGTAAGCGTTAGCCAGTTCTTTGCCGTTGACCATCAGTTCAAAACGCTCTGTCAGACCGGCTTTGGCACGGTGCATCTTCGTCAGCGGTGACATCTCGATGGGATAATCAATGATGAAGGTTGGTTGTAAGAACGTTCCTTCACATGTCTCGCCGAAAATCTCGTCTATAAGTTTGCCTTTGCCCATTTTGTCTGTACCTTCAACACCCAGCGAGCGGGCAAAAGTGCGCAACTCTTCTTCACTCATGTGTTCTGCGTCTTTGCCCGTCTTTTCTTTTATGGCATCAAGTATTGGCAGACGGCGGTAGGGTGCCTTGAAGTCTATCTCTTTGTCGCCGATTTTCACTTTGGTCGTGCCGTTGCAGGCAATGGCAATCTTCTCTAACAGCCTCTCTGTGAACGACATCATCCAGTTGTAGTCCTTGTATTGTACGTATAGTTCCATACACGTGAACTCCGGATTATGTGTTCTGTCCATTCCTTCGTTGCGGAAGTTCCTGCCTATCTCATACACTCCCTCAAATCCGCCTACTATCAGTCTCTTAAGGTACAGTTCTGTGGCTATCCGCAGATACATATCCACATCCAAAGTGTTGTGATGAGTGATGAACGGACGTGCCGTAGCTCCACCCGCAATCTGTTGGAGAATAGGCGTTTCCACCTCTGTGTAACCTGCCTCGTCAAAGAAACTGCGCATTGTGCGTATGATGGTGGCTCTCTTCATGAACGTATCTTTCACTCCTTCATTCACCACCAAGTCCACATACCTCTGTCTGTATCTCTGTTCGGGGTCATTAAAGCCGTCGTATGCCACACCGTCTTTGTATTTGACTATCGGCAGCGGACGCAAACTCTTGGCGAGTACTGTCAGTCTTTTTGCATGAACGGATATCTCGCCCATCTGTGTGCGGAACACAAAACCTTCAATACCTATAAAATCGCCTATATCAAGCAGTTTCTTGAATACAACGTTGTACATCTGCTGTTCTACGGTCTGTGCCTGTTCGCTTTCTGCCACGGGGGCTTGTATGTCGTCGCGACTCACATACACTTGTATCCGGCCTTTTGAGTCCTGCACCTCTATGAAGGACGCTTTGCCCATTATGCGTTTCGACATCAGCCGTCCCGCTATTCTCACTTCTTTGCCGGTAAACCACTCGGTGTCAGGTTGGGCTTCTCCTTCTGCCCGGTCTGTGAAGCCTGCCTTGATGTCTGTCGAATAGCCGGTTACCGCATATTCGTCTGCGGGGTAGGGGTTGATGCCCATATCACGCATTGTCTGAAGACTTTGTCGTCTTACTTGTTCTTGTTCACTCAATTCCATATTCTGTTGTCTGTTTTTTGTCTGATTGTTTTCCTCCTCGTACACATACACTCTTGTATGAGGAAAAGTTGATAAGTTGGCTGAATCTTTCTGTAACTCCAATAAAAAACGTAAAAAACGCTTATATTTGCCCGCAAAAATAGTGTAATTTTATAATAACCACAAACTTTCTTGCTTTTTTACATTTTCTTCATATTATTTTGTCCCTTCAGATTACGCAACAGTTTCCGAGTGGGGGCGTTCCTCTCATCTGACAATAAAATATCCCGCAGCCTTTTGGACTGCGGGATATTTTATTGTCAGTGACTTTATATGCTCTCTATCTTTTCTTTACCAAAATATGGCTGCAATGCTTTAGGTAGAACTATACCGTCAACTGTCTGACCATTCTCCAACAATGCTGCCATTATACGTGGCAATGCCAGTGCCGAACCGTTAAGCGTATGTGCCAGTTGCACTTTCTTCTCCGCATCGCGGTAACGGCAGTGGAGACGGTTAGCCTGATATGTGTCAAAGTTGCTCGTCGAGCTGACCTCAAGCCAGCGTTGCTGTGCCAATGAATAGACCTCGAAGTCGTAGCACAATGCCGCCGTGAAACTCATATCTCCGCCGCACAAACGCAATATGCGGTATGGCAACTCCAGTTTTTTGAGCAGCCCCTCTACGTGGTCAAGCATCTCGCGGTGGCTTTGTGCACTGTGTTCGGGAGTGTCTATACGTACGATCTCTGTCTTCGAGAACTCATGCAGACGGTTCAGACCGCGTACGTCCTTGCCGTAACTGCCTGCTTCGCGACGGAAACACTCCGTATAGGCGCACATCTTAACAGGCAACTGCTTCTCATCCACTATCTCATCGCGATACAGATTGGTCACTGGCACTTCCGCTGTCGGAATCAGATAGAGGTCATCCACTTCGGCATGGTACATCTGACCCTCTTTGTCGGGCAGTTGGCCCGTACCGTAACCCGAGGCGGCATTCACTACCGTTGGGGGCATAATCTCTGTATAGCCTGCTTTTGTCGCTTCGTCAAGGAAGAACTGGATAAGTGCGCGTTGCAGGTGGGCACCCTGACCCGTATAGACAGGAAAACCGGCACCGGCAATCTTCACTCCAAGATCGAAATCTATCAGATGGTACTTCTTGGCAAGTTCCCAGTGGGGAAGCAACTCTGACTGACTGATAGGATTGTACTCGTCTTTCCAGTCGCGTAAGGCAATGGATGCGCCTTCTATAGCGAAAGCCTTGTCATTGTCCTGGCACAGTATTTCGATACCGTTGCCTGCCTGCCAACCGCCCACTTTGACGGCAAGATTGTCGTCTGCCGTTGCGCCGTCGGGAACAATGGAGTAGGGTACATTAGGTATTGTGAGTAGCAGTCCGCGAAGTTCATCCTCCGCCTTTGACATCTCACCCTCATAAGTGCGTATGTCCTCTTTCAGTTGGGCTGTCTGTCGCTTAGCCTCCTCGGCTTTGTCGCGCTCTCCTTTGGCCATCAACGCGCCTATCGACTTCGACAACGTGTTCATCTGTTGCGAAGCGTTGTCTTTCTTCTGCTGCGCACTCTTACGTTGTTGGTCTATAGCAATAACGCTCTCGATGACCTCGCGAGCGTTATTGAAATGTTTCTTGTCCAAGCCGGCAATGATGGCCTCCTTGTCGGCAAGAATCTGACGTAATGTTAGCATATACTTATCCTTGTATGGGTTGAATGCTGACAAACGACTTGTTGTTACGTTTGCGGGTAAAAGTTACAATACCATCGGTCAAAGCATACAATGTATGGTCACTACCCATACCCATATTCTCACCGGGATTGTGAACTGTACCACGTTGACGAACGATGATGTTGCCTGCTTTTGCCATTTGTCCGCCAAATATCTTAACGCCTAAACGTTTGCTTTCTGATTCACGGCCGTTCTTCGAACTACCGACACCTTTCTTATGTGCCATAATCTTCTGTGTTTGGATGTTTGAGTTTTTGTTTCCTATGCCACCACTATCTCTTTTACGACTACGTTAGTCAAATCCTGACGGTGACCGTTAAGTTTGCGATAACCCTTACGGCGTTTCTTGTGGAATACAAGAATCTTCTCGCCGCGGCATTCGTTGTCTAATACCTCGCATACTACTTTCGCGCCCTGTACTGTCGGAACACCTACTGATACAGCCCCGTCGTTATCTACGAGTAACACTTCATCAAATTCCACCGTTGCACCCTTCTCGGTTTCCATGCGATGGATAAACAGTTTCTTGCCGGCCTCTACCTTGAATTGCTGGCCCTGCATGTTTACAATTGCGTACATTGTACTTATAATGTTTTTATTTACAGCGGCTAAGGCGACCTCTCCAAGACTCATCAAGACTGATTCTTGTCGGCTTTACTGACTCTGGCGGCTTCTTATTCGAGCCTTAACGCGCAAAACGAGCGCAAAAGTACACCTTTTTTCCAAACTGCCAAAACTTTCCGGGATTTTTTTATACTTTTCTCACTTTTTCCGCTCAATCTCAACTCTATAACTCTTTTCAAACCCTGAAATATCAACTAAATCCTCACCAAGTGTCCTTTCTCCACCCAGCCTTCGTTGTTGCCAACACGGATATTGCACCATTCACCAAGTTCTTCCGTTATAGTCACTTTCGTCCCTTCATGCAATGTGAATAATTCCGTACCGCTCCTGTCCGGCGAAGACTTGGCATTCAGCACTCCTTGCGTTATTATTGCTTCCGCTCTCTCCGTGTCACGATTATGTAACGAACCTGCATTGCATACCGCTATGATGCTAATTATTAGTGCTACCCATGTGCTGTGAAATGCCGTCTTGCGAACCACCACCTGACCGGACATTGCAAACAGTAGCGCTCCTGCCAGCGACAGCACAAACAACAATATACTCATCCAAGTCCATGTCCCCTCGGGTAGCATATCTCTGACCGACCTGAACCATGTGCTGAAAAAGAATGACGTGTTATCTGTCAGATTGTCTGTTATGCGCCCATGCGCAATCTCAAGATTATACTTTGCGTCCTTATGCCTCGGATCAAGCCTTAAGCATCTCTCGTATGCTAATATTGACTGTGCCAGCTCACCCTGTTTGAACCGTGCATTGCCTAAATTATAATACACCTTGGCCTTGCTTTTGCGTGTCAGTCGCTCCGACTCTGTCACGCTCGACAGGCACTGTTCATACAACTCCGCTGCTTCGGCATATTCGCCTGCCGCATATACCTGATTACCTTGTTCAAACTGTGGCAGTGCTGCAAAATCCGCTTTCAGCACTCCGATTCCCGATATAATGGTCGCTATTAACAAAAATGTCCTTCTCATAGTTTCTGGTTTTCAAGTTCGTTAATCAGTGTTGATGTGCGCGAATAGAGTTGTTCCATATCGCTGTTGGTGGTTGGTGCGTACCTTGCTTGTTCGGCAACTGACAGCACCTCTCTAACCTCGTGTGTCAGGCTCTCTTCCACTTTTTTGTCTCTCAGTATTGACTCTATGTTGTCTTTGTTCAAGTTTGCCGTCGGTATGCTCAGGCGGTCGCTCAGGTACGTCCACGCCGCACGCTCTATCGCTTCATAGAATGTCGTCTTGTCTGCCTTGTCCATTGCCTGTTTGGCTTCACGAAGACGCTTTTGCGCCACCTTGTTGGCTTTCTTGTATCTTATTCTTGCTTTGTCGGCATTTTCTGCTATCCTGCGTCTGAATATGACAAACAGTACAATAGCCGCTATCAGTGGAATTATATAGCACAGCCTGAACAACCAACTCCCGAACACCACACGCGGTTCGCTTTTCCTCTCCGTTTCCAATGTGTCCGTACTGATGTATCTGATATCTGTTCCTATCTGTTTGATGTCTTCCTTGTTCACATAGTTCTGCACTACTGTGCCTTGTTCACTTTCGCCATCCGCACGCGCTATCTTCAGCGTCCAGCCGCCTGCTGTCTTGGTCTTGTATTGGTTCTCTTTGGTGTCAAAATACGAGAACGTCACTGTCGGAATGGTGTATGTGCCTGCCGAACGTGGTATTGCAAGGTACTCAATCTCTTTAGTGCCGCTCATTCCCTGTGTCGTCTGCTTGAGTTTGTTTGTCACTTTGGGGTCGTATGTCTCAAATCCTTCCGGCCAATCCACCACAGGTTGCTTGACCATCTTCATGTTTCCCGTACCTTGAATGGTCAGTTTTACGGTAACTGCCTCATTGGCTTTCATTTCTGTTGCTGATATTTCGCCGCTGATACTCATCTGGCCTACGCCGCCTGAAAAGTTTTGCGGTTTGCCCTTGGGCAGTGCTTCCGTATGTATAGTCACTCCCGGAGCCGTAAGCGCACGGGTCACATTGGTGTATGAAGCGAAAAAGTCGTCAAAAATAGACCTCACTTGTTGTCTTACTTGCACTCTCAACACTGCCTCAAACTGTGCCGGGTCTATCTTTATGTCACCGCTCCTTTGAGGGTAGAGTAGAGCCTGGTATAGAACAGCCGTCTGATAGTTCCTGCCGTTGTAATGCTCCAGTTCTGTCTGTATCTCGCCTTGCTCAATATCTTGTTTTACAAAGCCTTCAAACTCCGGCAATTTGGTGTTGTTGGTGAACTGCGCGACATCAACTCCTGCAAAATACAGTTTGTAACTCAGCAATACAGCCTCCTGCTCGTGTACGTTGGTCTTGTTCACAATCGTCCTTATGAAGATGTTTTCATTACCGGCGGAAGATGATGAAGCTTGCTGTTGCTGGTTGGCAGCCGATTGTTGTCCTTGCGGTCCTGTAGGAAGAGGCTTTTCGTCTTCGGGCAGTACCTCTATCTTGACTCCGTTGCTCGTATAGTCACTCCCGTCCACACGTATGGTGGCTGGCGGTATGGTGAACGTGCCTGTCTTATTGCCTGCCAGTGTGTACGTAAAAGTCTGTGTATAAGTGCTGGTGCGCTTGCCGTTGATGAACGATGTGGACGATGAGGTCGATTGATAGGGACCCGCCAGAAAATCGAAGTCGGCAAACTCCGGCGCACGCAAATCCCTTGCCTTCTGATTGACCGTATAACGCAGCTGGAATGGCCTGCCTACAACCACCTGAGATGGGGCTTCCGCTCGAAAACTGACATCTTCCGCCCACATTATCATGGGCAGAAGAGCGATCATTGTTGCTAATATCTTTTTCATTTTACCAATCTTTTTCTACACGTTTCTTTTTGCCGCCTTTCTGTTGCTGCACTTTCTCTTGTGTCTCTTGCTCGTCTTGTTCAAGTGATTGCAGTATCTGTTCGGCTGTCTCTTTATCCATCTGTTCGTCAGTCTCTTCTGCCTGAGCCTCTTGAGCCTGTTGCTCTTGTTGTTCTTGCTCCTGTTGTTGTTGCTCTTGCTGCTGGCTCTGTTGTTGATCTTGTTGTTGCTGCTGCTGATTCTGCTGTTGATCTTGTTGTTGCTGATTTTGCTGTTGTTTTTGCATCTCCTTCGCTTTAACCAGGTTATATCGCGTGTCGTTGTCCTTCGGATTAAGCCTGAGCGACTGCTTATAAGCATCTATAGCCTCCTGGAACTTCTGCTGACCGTAGAACGAGTTGCCTAAGTTATGATAGGTGTGGGCCAGTTTCAGCGTATCCTCCGCCGTTGCATCACCTTTCTTGTTCGCCATCAACTCCGCCGCTTTAGTGTATGCTTTTGCTGCCTCATCGTACTTGTCCTGACGGAACAGCGAACTGCCTAAGTTGTAATGAGCGGCAAACGACTCCTTGTTCTTCTCTATTCCTCTGCGGTAATCTACCTCCGCTTCCGTATATTCTTCCTTTTCATAGTGGCGATTGCCTTTTCTTATGTTGCCGGACTCCTTTTGGGCCATTAACATCATTGGCAGACACAATAGCAGACCTAATATGCATACTTGCTTTTTCATTTTCATCTCCTCTCTTTGAATATGTCCATTCTTGTCAGCGTTCTGTTCTGACGGCTCATTATCAAGAAATCCACTACCAACAGCAGCAGTGCCAACAACAGGAATGACTGATATTGCTCTTGATATTCAGTGTATAACTGCGTCTCTATTTCGGCTGTGGCTATCTTGTCCAATTCTTGTTGCAACGCTTTCATTGCCGTGTTCGTGTTGTCGCAGCGCACATACATGCCGTTGCCTGCCTGTGCTATGTCTTTGCCTAACTGCTCGTTCAACCTTGACACTACCACCTGGCCTTGTCTGTCCTTGCGGAAATTACCCGTCCCCGGAATGGGGATTGGAGTCCCGTCGGGCTTGCCTACACCTACTACAAACACTTGTATCCCTTTCTCTTTCGCCTCTTTGGCTGCACCTATGGCGTCGTCCTCATGGTTCTCTGCGTCAGTCAGCAGTATGATGGCTCTTCCTGCCTCACTCTGCTCGCTGCCGAAACTCCTGACCGAGGTTCGTATCGCTGCTCCTATGGCCGTGCCTTGTGTCGGTATCAAATCCGGTGTGATGCTGTTCAAAAACATTTTCGCACTTATATAATCGCACGTGATAGGCAATTGTGTGTATGCCTCGCCGGCAAAAACCACCAAACCGACTTTGTCGTCCTGCATCTTGTCTATCATCTTGCTGAGCATCTGTTTGGCACGGTCCAGTCGGTTGGGGGCCACATCCTCCGCCATCATCGAATTAGAGATGTCCATTGCTATCATCACCTCTATGCCGGATCTCTTGACCGTTTCAGTGTTTGTACCCGCTTGTGGACGCGCTGACGCGATTATCAACAGCACCATTGCCACCAGCAGCAGCACGAACTTGACCGTCGGACGGCGATGAGATGCGTCTGGCATCAATGCGCTTACCAACTCATCATCACCCAGTTCACGCAACTGCTGACGCTTGCGGCGGGTCATATAAAAATAGACATCTGCCATCACGGGCACTAACAGCAGCAGCCACAACATCTCTATATTGGCAAATCTAAACATATTCTTATTCAGCTATCGTTCGTAATACAAAATGTCTTAACAGTATATCCAGAATCAGGCAGGCCAGAGCCGCATACAGGAACGGCATAAAGTTCTCATAACGTTTCGAATACTCTCTTACTCTTATTTTCGACTTCTCCAATTGGTCTATCTGCTCGTATATCTTGTGAAGGCTTGCGTTGTTGGTGGCTCTGAAATATTCCCCGCCGGTCGCCTTCGCTATGCTTTGCAGTGTACCCTCGTCAAACTCACTGTCCATAGTCATATATTGCGTCCCGTAAGGTGTCTGCACAGGCACACGGGCTTGACCGTAAGAGCCTACGCCTACTGCATACACTCTTATGCCGTATGTCTTGGCTATCTCCGCTGCCGTCTGGGGGGTTATCTCGCCTCTGTTGTTGCTTCCGTCTGTCAGCAGTATGATCACCTTCGATTTGGTTGGCGAATCTTTCATCCTGTTTACGCAGTTTGCCAAACCCAGACCTATCGCCGTGCCGTCCTCTATCAGGCCGAACTTGACTGCCCCGAACAGATTGACCAACACCGCATGGTCGGTCGTCAGGGGACATTGGGTGAAACTTTCGCCGGCAAACACAACCAAGCCTATGTTGTCGTTTGGACGGTTGAGCACAAAGTTGGTCGCCACCTCTTTGGCTGCCTCCAATCGGTTGGGGCGCAAGTCCTCCGCCAGCATCGTTCCTGACACGTCTATAGCCATCATTATGTCTATACCTTCTGTCGATTCCGACTGCCAGCGGTTGCTCAACTGGGGACGCGCCAACGATATTGACAACATCGTCACGGTCAGCACCCGCAATGCAAAAGGAACGTGTATCAGCCATACCCGTAGCGGCTTGGGCTGACCTGCCAACTCGCTTGTGTCGCTCATCCTCAGGGTGGCGTGTGCATCGTGCAAATGCCATATATACCAGCCGGTTATCGGTATCAGAAACAGCAGCAGAAATAAGTATTCGGGTGAATGGAATGTCATGGCTTGTCCTCCTTTTTTGGTTCGTCCAGCGGGGTCGTCTCTTTCACAAACTGATAAGCCGTCTGCAGACTCCTCTCGTTCTCATCGGGTGTAGCTTTCCATTTCGCGAACTTTATCAAATCCGCCAGCTGCAGCATCTGCGACAGACCAGTATACAGTTCCTTCTGATTCTTCAGCACCGTCTTCATCTCCCTCAGTGTCTCGTTCGATGTCTTCTCCGTCGAATGTACGTCAAACCGCTTGCCTATGTACTCTCTTACCACATCCGTCAGTTGTGTGTGGTAGTCTTTCTCCCTGCCGGCTTGCCATATCTTCTCCTCGCGAATGGCATCCAATTTCTCCAGAGCAACCTCTTCGGCGGGTCTTTCCGGCTCTTTGGGAATGTATATGCGGCGTTTGTCTCTGCCGTCACGGACGTGCTTCAGAAGGTAATAGATGCCCGCGCACATAAGTAGCAATATCAGCAGAAGCATTATCCAGCGGACTATGCCCCATACCCATACAGGCGCTTTCTGAATCGGTTTGATGTCCGTTATCGCGGCGGTTGAGTCCAACTCAAAAGGCTGAACCACATTAAGCATCAGCGGCTGGCTGTAAAGTGTGTCGCCGTCTGCGTAAAAAACAATGGGGGGGATGGCAAACAGAGAATCCTGAAACGATGTGATTGTCAGCGTCTGTCTCAGTTGAACCCGTCCGTCTTTCAGTTGCGTCGAGTCAACACCCGTCCGCTTGACTATCTCTATCCCGGGTATAAGATACTTGCCATAAACAGGCATCTGGACCCGCTCCTCTTTCGGTGCAACTGCCTCAAGACGCAACGCCGTCTGGTCACCCAAAAACAGAGTCGTCGAATCAATCGTCGCACTTACTATTATCGCTAACAATAATTTGAACATATCACTTCTTGAAAAGTTTCATTAACGCTCTCACATAATCTTCGTCTGTCCTTACGCTCACGTTGGATATGCCGGTCTTTTTCCACAGCATATCCACAGCCGCCTGTTTCTTTGCGCGCTGGGTGGAGTAGGCTTGTCTTACCGACCGCAAGGCTGTATCTGTCCATACGTCCTTGCCTGTCTCCGCATCGTGCATCTTCACAAGACCTATGTTGGGAAGTTCTCTGTCTCGCTTGTCATACACTTGCACCACATGCAAATCGTGTCGGTTCCTTGCTATCATCACAGGCTTCTCCAACTGCTTTATATCCTCTTTCAGCAGCATGTCGCTGATAAGGAAAGCGGTCGAGCGCCGTTTCAACGCATTGGTGAAGTACTGCAATGCCTGACCCGCGTCTGTGCCTTTTGACTGGGGTTCAAACGATATCAGCTCGCGGATGATGTGCAGCACGTGGCTCTTGCCTTTCTTCGGAGGTATGAATTTCTCTATCTTGTCCGAGAAGAACAACACCCCGACCTTGTCGTTGTTCTCTATTGTTGAGAACGCTAATGTAGCGGCTATCTCTGCCATCGTGTCGCGTTTCATCTGGCTTAGCGTGCCGAACTCGCTGCTGCCGCTCACATCCACTAACAGCATCACTGTCAGTTCCCGTTCTTCCTCATACACTTTGATGAACGGCCGGTTGAGGCGGGCGGTCACGTTCCAGTCGATGGAGCGCACATCGTCGCCGGGCTGGTATTCGCGCACTTCGGAGAAGGCCATACCGCGGCCCTTGAACTGGCTGTGGTATTCGCCAGCGAAGATATTGCGGCTCAGCGACCGTGTCTTGATTTCTATCTTCCTGACCTTGTGTAATAACTCCTCTGATGTCATAAACTATAAACTTTCAACTGCTGAACAACCCATAAACTCATTAACTTATCAACCACCCATAACCCCATCAACCCATCAACTCATCAACTGATTACGGAACCTGTACCGCATTCAGTATCTCTGTTATCATATCCTCGGCGGTCATGTTGTTGGCTTCTGCCTCGTATGTCAGACCTATCCTGTGACGAAGTACGTCATAGCACACGGCGCGGACATCCTCCGGCACCACGTAACCGCGTCTGTGGATAAAGGCGTATGCGCGGGCGGCGAGGGCGAGGTTGATGCTTGCACGCGGGCTGCCGCCGAACGCTATCATGGGCTTCAGTTGGTCCAATCCGTATTGTTCGGGGTTACGGGTAGCGAACACTATATCAATGATGTAACGTTCTATCTTCTCGTCCAAATACACTTGGCGGACCACTGCACGTGCTTTCTGTATATCTTCCGGTGACAGGATGGGGAGCACTTGTTTCTTCTCGCCCGATATGTTCTGGCGGATTATCTGTTGTTCCTCATCTTTTTGCGGGTAACCGATTACCACTTTGAGCATGAATCGGTCGGTTTGTGCTTCGGGGAGAGGGTAGGTGCCTTCTTGTTCTATGGGGTTCTGTGTGGCGAGTACGAGGAACGGGTCGTCCAAGCGGAATGTCTCTTCGCCTATCGTCACTTGTCTTTCCTGCATAGCCTCAAGCAGTGCCGATTGCACTTTGGCGGGGGCGCGGTTTATCTCGTCTGCAAGGACGAAGTTCGCGAAGATGGGTCCCCGTTTGATGCTGAACTCTTCGCGCTTTTGCGAGTATATCTGTGTACCTATCACGTCGGCGGGTAGAAGGTCGGGAGTGAACTGGATGCGGCTGAAGCGTGCTTTAATCAACTCTGACATCGTCTTTATTGCCAATGTCTTTGCCAAGCCCGGCACGCCTTCCAACAGAATGTGACCGTCGCTCAATAGACCTATCAGAAGGCTTTCTATCAGGTGTTTTTGACCCACAATGACTTGGTTCATGCCCATGCTCAGGGCATCTACAAATGAACTCTCGCGCTCGATGCGCTCTTGAAGTTCGCGAATATCTACTGTCGTTTCCATAGTATATGTTTTATGTATGTTTGCAATCAGGTATTTCTTTCCGTTCTTTCCCCTGCAAACTCCGTGCCAAACACCCTCCTTCCACCATAAATCTTCGTGCCAAACACCATCCTTCCTCCATAAAACTCCGTGCCAAACACCATCCTTCCGCCACAATTCTCTATAAAAATTCCCTTGTTGGCAGCATATACCATCGGGATATTAGCGGGTGATTAGCGGGTGATTAAGCAAATCACACAATACTCACACCGAAGGAACACACTCACAGCAAGCCCCCGTCACACTGACTCGTGAGTATGAATTTCGCAAAATTCGCACGGTTTGTTTTCTCTGTTTGTAATTTTTTACCTACCTTTGCCGCCGGTTTGAAAAAGAACGCAATTATGAACGCATTACAATTGAACGCGGAACTCTACCGCAATCTCGCCATTATCGCCGAAGACGAGACCATGTTTGATAAGGTGGTCAAGTACGTGCGCAAATTGGCTAATAAGATGACCGAAGACCCCACTTGTATGACCAAGGAGGAGTTTTTCCGTCGTATAGACGAAGCGGATAAGCAAATAGCAGAAGGAAAAGGAACAAGGTTCAATAACAAAGCAGATATGATTGCTTGGCTCAATGCTTTATAACTATGTACACTATCACCTATTCTCCCCGTGCTGAGGAAGATTTACGTAAATTAAAACGTAGTGAGCCTAAAGTTTTTCAAAAAGCATTTATTCTGCTTGGAGAATTAGTGGATCACCCAAAAACAGGTACTGGTCATCCCGAACCGTTAAAAGGCAAACCGGAAGGGCGTTGGAGTCGCCAGATTACAAAGAAACATCGTTTAGTTTACCGTATCTATGAAACGGAAGTACATATAGAAGTCCTTACCGCCTACGGTCACTATGAAGACAAATAGCACCACATATATTACCCCCCCCCCCACTGCGAACAGGGTACTAAAAACAACAAAAACAACCATTCGCAACGCACAAGCGGTGCCGGATTTGCATATCCGACATCGCTTGCTTGCGTTATGATACCGTACTTTTAACGAAACAAATAACAACATAACATAAACAAAACAACTATGAAGAAAAAACTATTCTTTTTGTTCGCACTGACCATGCTCGTTGTGAACGTGGCACGTGCACAGGAAATCTACGCCGTTTTGTCCGATGGAGGAAAGACGATGACCCTCTATTACGATGAAATGAAAGCAGCGAGGGACAATGTCTTGGACGAGTGGAATGAAACGGACGGAGCATCCGATGCTGATTACAGCGGCAGTTTTGCCGCCGAGTTGGCGGATATAGAAAAAGTCGTATTGCACGAGTCAATGAAAGAGGCAAAACTCACCACGACCAAACAATGGTTCTACCGAATGGAAGGGGTGGTGGAGTTCGAGCATCTGGACTACCTGAATACGGCTTCTGCTACCGCTATGAACGGTATGTTTGCTTTCTGCACAAGCCTCCAAAGTCTTGACCTAAGTACCTTCTTTGCTGGACACGTGGAAAATACGACCGGTATGTTTTACGGTTGCAAAAGCCTTCAAACGCTGGATATGTGCAACGTCTTTCCGAATTATGTGGACGTTATGATGGGAATGTTTTCCGACTGCACGGCACTCACCACTATTTATTGTAATGACAAATGGTCTTCTGACTCTTCCGATGACATGTTCGCCAACTGTACAAGTCTGAAAGGCGGAAACGGAACGGTATATGACGATGCACATACGAATATCCTTTACGCAAGACCTGACAGAGAAGATAATAAAGGATACTTCACCGAAAAAAAAGAGATTTATGCCGCGCGCTCCGAGGACGGAAAGACAATGACGCTCTATTACGATGAAAACAAAGCGTCACACAAGATTCTTAAATTATGGAATATAACCGATGGAGCTTCATATTGCGATAGGGATATCACAAACGTAATAGTAGATGCCTCTATGAAAGAGGCAAGACCGACCTCCACTTACAGATGGTTCTATGATATGGAGGATTTAGATAAAATCGAGAACTTAAACTATCTGAACACTACGGAAGTAACCAATATGGCTGAAATGTTTTATCGCTGTAAAAACGTCAATAATTTAGATTTAAGCGGCTTCAGTACGGATAACGTGACCGATATGAATAAAATGTTCAACAATTGCGAGTCACTCGTGAAACTGGACCTGAGCAACTTCAATACGGCTAATGTGACCAATATGGCAGAAATGTTTAGTGAGTGTAACAACCTTTTTAGTCTTAACATAAGCAACTTCAATACGGCTAATGTGACCAATATGGCAGGAATGTTTACCGGTTGCAACCTCCTCAAAAAATTGGACATAAGCAACTTCAATACGGCTAACGTAACCGATATGGCTGAGATGTTTGCCGCTTGCGCAAGTATCCAAAGTCTTGACCCCAGCAACTTCAGTACGGAGAACGTGACCAATATGGCCGCAATGTTTATGGGGTGCATGGGGCTGCAAACTCTTGACTTGAGCAACTTCAATACGGCAAACGTGGAGAATATGAATGGAATGTTTGGTTCATGCGAAGATCTGCAAACTCTTGACCTGAGCAACTTCAATACGGAGAACGTGACCAATATGAATTCAATGTTCTACGGTTGCAGCTCACTCATGAAACTGGACATGAGCAACTTCAATACGGAGAACGTGACCGATATGAGTGGAATGTTTTACGGATGCGCCGCACTACAAAGTCTTGACCTCAGTCGCTTCAATACCGCTAACGTGGAACTTATGGAAGGAATGTTTTCCGCTTGCGCCGCACTACAAAGTCTTGACCTCAGCAGCTTCAATACCGCTAAAGTAACCACTATGACCCTTATGTTTGCCGGTTGCACAGCACTCAAAACGCTTGACCTGAGTCGTTTCATTACGTTTGGGGTGTCGGATATGGAAGGAATGTTTACCGGTTGTACTGCACTCACCACCATCTATTGCAATGACACTTGGACACCGGATGACTCCGACGATATGTTCCTTGACTGTACAAGTCTTGTGGGAGGAAACGGAACTGCTTATGACGATGCACATACGAATGCGGATTACGCACGTCCCGACGAAAAAAGCAAACCGGGATACTTCACTCCTGTTAGAGGGATTTATGCCGCTCTGTCTGAGGACGAAAAAACTATGACACTCTATTACGACACACAGAAAGGAACCAGACCAGGAGTAATGACCGAATGGAGCAGCCTATTTGGTGTTTCTGAGATTGAGTTACCTGAAACGGCACAACAGATAACCGCTATACGGAAAGTCGTTTTCGATGTCTCTATGAAAGAAGCACAACCCATCGCAACTTACTATTGGTTCGCAATGTTTGAAGCACTCGAAGAAATAGAACATTTGGACTATTTGAATACGGCTCAAGTAACCAATATGACCTATATGTTTGCCGGTTGCGCAGCACTCAAAACGCTTGACTTGAAGAACTTCAATACGGCTAATGTGGAGAATATGAATGGAATGTTTGTTGCCTGCGCAACTCTCAAAACGCTTGACTTGAACAACTTCAATACGGATAAAGTGGAAAATATGACTGCCATGTTTTCCGGCTGCGAAGCACTAACTGCTATCTACTGCAATGGAACTTGGACACCCGACTTATCGGACGATATGTTCCTTGACTGTAACGCTCTGACTGGAGGAAAAGGAACGGCCTATGACTTTGCATATAGGGATGCGGAATATGCTCGCCCCGATAGGAAAGGTATCCCCGGATACTTCACGGGCAACTTTACTTTCCAAGTCACCCTCACTGCCGAGAACGGAACGATAACGGTAGAAGAGGATGGTATCAATCTTACGGCGGTACCCGATGAGGCTGTCCTACACCTTACAGCAACACCCGATGAAGGTTACACCTTCGACCATTGGGATAAATACGACCCCGAAACAGGACTTGTCGTCACTACGGATACTCTCGTTACTGCATGGTTCGTCATCAAACAATACACTGTTACTTTCCTTGACAAAGAGGGCAACACTATCGGAACCCCGCAAGTAGTGGAGCACGGCGCAGACGCTGTCGCACCTGAAGCACCCGCTGTGGAAGGTTACACCTTCAAAGGCTGGGACATTGACTACACCCATGTGACTGCCGACCTCACCGTTACAGCACAATACGAAAAGAAAGAGCCGACTGCCCTCTACGAGACCGGCATTCAGACTACAGACGACTGCCGCAAGTTCATCGAGAAAGGCATTCTCTACATCGAGCGCAACGGCATCCGCTACACCATCCAAGGCTCTATCTACACCATCCAAGATCAGCACCTCAACTAATAAGGTCTGCACCTCAACTAATAGGTCGGTGTCAGCACCTCAACTAATAAGGTCAGCACCGCAACGATTAGCTCGCCCATCAACCAATGACCCCCTCTTCAAGACAGAAGGCTATCCTAACGGACAGCCTTCTGTCTTTTTCGTTCATTGCAGCAGCTAATAGCCGCTCTTTACTTTGACAATTGACCCCGAATTCTATTCGTGCACTGCTCATATAGCCGCCTATTAAGCAGTACAACAAATATACAATCATAAAAAAAATGCCCTCTCGTTTGCATATATCCCCATTTCTATACTACCTTTGCCGCCGCAAACCATACCGTGCATAAAGATGAACTGCAAGAAATGTGGAACACACAGAAAATTATAAAACTACCACCATTAAAAGATTAACATCCAAATCAATGATACCGCGTATCAAGTCATACCAGCCGCTTGCGGATTACCGGTTGCTCGTTTCGTTTGACGATGGGCGGCGGGTGTGTTATGATGTAGCAGAGGATATTAAAACTTTGCCTGCTTTTCATGATCTTGAGACAGAGTATGGTCTCTTTGAAAATGCGCAGTTGGATGCGAGTCGCACTTGCATCTATTGGAATGACCGAATTGACTTGCCGAGCGATGCTATATATGAATATGGCGTAGCATTATAACCATCACCGTCCTCTGCCGACGTAAAACAGCAGCACCGCTGGTTCCGACAGCGTAAAAAAGCGGAAACATATTGAAATGCGTTTATTGCGCTCCGTTCTGACTCTTTGAAATCTCGCAAGTTTCAGACTTTATCAGAACTCTGCAACGATAAATGCTCCGTGAGTATAGGACAGCCATGTCTGTATATGCCTTTACACCCTATGGTGTGTTGATTGGTGTATATGGCGGTATCGTATATTCGTTGTGGGCTTTGCGTTGTCGGTTTCTATAAAGTCGGGCAATGCGAGAGCCTCAAAGAGTGGAACGACAATGTCGAGTCCACTTTTTTGTATAGTGTTCAATGGAGGATGCCGAAAAGCCATAAGTGAGTAGGCAAAATTAAAAACCAACAAACCAAATGAAAAAACTTTATCTCGCCTTGTTCATCAGCATTCTATGGACAGGCACAAACTTCGCCGCCGAGGAAATCAACGGCATTATGTACAACCTTGATGCGACCACCCGCACCGCCACGGTAGCAAAAATTGTACAGTATAATCAGTATTATTATTCTGGTGCCATCGTCATCCCTGAACAGGTCAGTTACAACAACCGCGATTATACAGTAATTGGTATTGACGAACAAGCATTCTACCAACAACAAAATTTAACCTCCGTTGTTATTCCTGCTACTGTTACGTCTATCGGTTCATCAGCGTTCGAGGGCTGCTCCTCGCTTAACAGCGTTACCATAGCCGAAGGCTGCGAAGTAATCAACACAAAGGCTTTCAACCGCTGCTCCGCCCTCGCGAAAATCAACATCCCATCAAGCGTCAAGCGCATAGAGGAACAGGCATTTGCCGATTGTAGTAACCTTGCCGAAATAACACTGAACGAAGGACTTACCTATATCGGTGGCAGGGCGTTCTATGGATTACAGAAACTGAAAAGCATAACCATCCCTTCAACAATGGAAGATATGGGAAGAGCCTCATTCTACAATTGTACCGGACTCGCTAAAATAGTATGGAAACCTGTGCATTGCTCGGATTTTACATCCGCCATAAACGCTCCTTTTTCTTCTTATTATGTTGGATCTTATAGTAGTGGGCATACAGAAGAGAGAAATAATTGGACCACACAAATAACCTTCGGCGACGAAGTAGAGCATATCCCCGCTTATCTGTGTTACAATTTTCAAGGCGAACTGCGCAATCTGGTTATTCCTGACAACGTGAAATCGATAGGAGAATGCGCCTTTGCCGGGTGTGATAAACTGGTATCGATGAAACTCGGTGCAGGGCTGACGGAAATTGGGAAAAATGCATTTAGCGATTGTACAACATTGACACAGGTCAGCATTCCCGATAATGTCACCACCATCAACCCGTCTGCGTTTTACGGATGTACCAACCTTACCACGCTGACTTTTGGGAAAGGTATTCAGACCTTGGGAACCAACGCCTTTGGTAATGGCGGTAAATTGACTACCATCAATATTTATGCA
>JAIKXR010000111.1 GCA_024683975.1 Paludibacteraceae bacterium | reverse complement strand
TACACGAATTAATCATAAATAAACCACTAATATTTTTTGGGGGTCATCAATGGTCATCATATTTAGATTGTAATCGGTTGAAAATGGTCATTTTAATATGCGTTAAGTGCTGCACTTTTTGCGATATTCACCGGTCGCTATATTGAAAATTTGCAATTAGCGGAAAATCAATCGTTTGTGAATTTTAGGTTATGCGAAGGTTATGTAAAGGTTATGTAAAGGTTATGTAATTAACCGAAAATGAGCCGAAAGTAATACGGAAGAAATAATGTAATATTTTTGATCAATGGTCGTCAATAGTTCCTATTGTTCCCAATACGTGAAATACAGGCCACCATAACATGTGTCGGATAAGAAATTACAACTTGCGAAACTTGAATACAGTATCCCTTGAATATCCCTTGAATGGAGAAAAAACAAGGGAAAAAGATTTACATTTTGTGCATTAGCAAGTTTTTCATATTTTTGCGCGCTTGAAACAGTTTTAGTCCATACCAAACAGACACTGCGTATTCTCGTGCAAGAATGCGCAAGAATAACATAAGGAGAAAAAAGACATGAATAGTTTTTTGGAATTGTGCAGGGAGCGTCGGTCATACCGCAAATACACGGACGCGGATGTGAGCAAGGAGCAGTTGGACAGGATACTGCAGTGCGCACTGATGTCGCCATCGGGCAAACGTCTCAATCCGTGGGAGTTCTACGTATGCAGAGACAGGGAGGTAATACGCGGTCTGTCAGACTGCAGGAGTATGGGTACAACTATGCTCCAGACGGCACCGGTTGCGATAGCCGTGGCATTAGATGCGGAGAAAACAGACACGTGGCAGGCTGACGGCGCGATAGCGGCGTTGAACTTACAATTGGCAGCAACGGATGAAGGACTGGGCAGTTGCTGGTGTCATATTTTAGATCGCGATAACGCAGAGGAGAGAGTAAGAGAGGCGTTGGGCATACCTGAAAGACTGAGGGTTCTGTGTCTTATTACGATAGGACATAAAGGTGAGGAGAGGAAGATGTATGACTTGGAGAAACTACCGTATGAGAAGTTGAAAGTTAAACTAATATAAACAACAGATAAGGGATGAAACCTACGATAGCGATTACAGCCGGCGACATCAACGGAGTCGGCTACGAGATCCTGCTAAAGGGATTGGAAGACAACCATCTATTAGAGATATGCAAGCCTGTAATATATGGTAATGCCAAGATAGCCAAACAACACGCTATGCTGCTGACCGATGAAGTCAAGCAGTTGCAAATTAACATCATCAAAGATGCGGCAGATGCGGCAGACGGCAAAATCAACCTTATAACGTGCTACGGCGACGATACACCGTTGCAGATAGGTGTGAGTACTGCAGAGGCAGGCAGAGCCAGTCTGGCATCGTTAGACCGCGCTTCACAGGACTTGAAAGCAGGCAAGGTGCAGGCATTAGTGACGGCACCGATAAACAAAGAGAACATACAGTCGGAGCAGTTCCGCTTTTCAGGTCATACGGAGTATCTGACAAAGAATTTTGCGCAGGGGAAGGACTCGCTTATGATGATGGTAAGTGATTGTATGAAAGTGGCTTTAGTATGCAATCACGTACCACTGAGCCGTGTTCCTGAGATGGTGACTGAAGAGAGAATACTGAACAAACTGCGTACGCTGGAGAAGACTTTGCAGGACGACTTCACGATAGAAAAACCGAGGATAGCAGTGTTGGCTCTTAATCCTCACGCGGGCGACAACGGACTGATAGGCACGGAGGAGCAGGAGATTATCCGTCCGGCTGTGATGAAGGCGGTGGAAGAGGGGTTGTGCGTGTTCGGTCCGTACTCGGCAGACGGTTTTTTCGGAGCGGGCAGGTACGTGCATTTTGATGCAGTGCTGGCAATGTATCATGATCAGGGCTTGATACCATTCAAGTCATTGGATATGAACGGTGTGAATTTCACGGCAGGTTTGGATATCATACGCACGTCGCCTGACCACGGCACAGCCTACGATCTCGCGGGCAAGAACAAGGCTAATCCGACTTCGTTCAGACACGCGCTTTATATGGCAATAGATTTATGGAAGACCCGTGAGGAGAACAAAGAGATAAGAAAGAACCCGCTGGAGATAGTGGAAATACATAACAAACCTGTTAAGATGGAATAAAGATGACAGCACAAGAGATACGCAAATCGTTCCTTGACTTTATGCAGAGCAAGGGACACACTATAGTACCTTCCGCCCCGATGGTACTGAAAGATGACCCGACGCTGATGTTCACAAACGCAGGGATGAACCCGTGGAAAGGCATCATACTGGGCAATGACCCGATTGTACATTCGCGGGTGGCAGACAGCCAGAAGTGTTTGAGAGTGAGCGGCAAGCATAACGACCTGGAAGAGGTGGGACACGACACGTACCATCATACAATGTTCGAGATGCTGGGCAACTGGTCGTTCGGCGACTATTTCAAGCAAGAGGCGATAGACTATGCATGGGAGTACATAGTGGACGTGCTGAAGATAGACCCGAAAAACCTGTACGCGACCGTGTTTGAGGGTTCGAAAGAGGAAGGTCTGGAACGTGACAACGAAGCCGCAGCCATCTGGGCGAAGCACCTGCCTGAAGACCATATACTGAACGGGTCGAAACACGACAACTTCTGGGAAATGGGTGACACGGGTCCGTGCGGTCCATGCTCCGAACTGCACGTGGACAGCCGTACAGAAGAGGAGAAACAGAGGACAGGCATAGCAGGCAAAGACCTTGTAAACAAAGACCACCCGCAGGTGATAGAGATATGGAACCTCGTGTTTATGCAGTACAACAGGAAGGCAGACGGCACTTTGGACGAACTGCCCAAGAAAGTGATAGACACGGGAATGGGATTTGAAAGGCTGGTAAGGACACTGCAATGCAAGCAGTCGAACTACGACACGGACGTGTTCCAGCCGATGCTCTGCCGCATCGGGGAACTGACTGGCGTAACCTACGGAAAAGACGAACAGACGGACATCGCCATGCGCGTGATTGCCGACCATATACGCACTATCTGCTTCGCCATCACGGATGGCCAACTGCCAAGCAACGAGAAAGCAGGCTACGTCATCCGCCGCATCCTGCGCCGCGCCGTACGCTACGGCTACACGTTCCTGGGCCAGCGGGAGGCTTTCCTGTACAGGCTTGTGCCACAGTTGGTCAAAGACATGGGTGACTCGTATCCTGAACTCAGACAGCAAGAGCAACAGATTGTCCCCGTCATACAGGCGGAGGAGCAGGCGTTCCTGCGCACATTGGACAAGGGAATCTCGCTGCTTGACAAACTGATAGCCGATGCAAAGAAAGCGGGCAGAACAGAGATCAGCGGTACGGATGTATTCACGCTGAAAGACACCTACGGCTTCCCGCTTGACCTGACCGAACTGATTCTGCGCGAAAACGGGATGACCACCGATGAGGAGGAGTACAACAAGGCGTTGGCACACCAAAAAGAGATGGGTCGCTCCGCCAACAAACAAGACCTCGGCGACTGGAACGTCATAGAGGACGGCGAAACGGAGTTCACGGGCTACGACGAACTGGAGACAGAGACGAAAGTGCTGCGCTATAGAAAAGTGACGCAGAAAGGCAGGGACTTCTACCAGGTTGTACTTGCCCAAACACCTTTCTACGCCGAGATGGGTGGCCAGGTGGGCGACACGGGCGTTCTGACCTTTACGGACGGCACAACGGCAAGGGTGACAGATACGAAACGCGAGAACGGACTGCCGGTACATATCGTCTGCGAACTGCCCGAGAACGTTACGGGTACGGTTCGCGCCGCCGTGGATGCTGAACGCCGCCGGGCGATAGCGTGCAACCACTCCGCCACACATATAGTGCACTACGCGCTCCGTCAAGTATTAGGCGCGCACGTGGAGCAGAAAGGCAGCCTCGTGACAGCGGACAGCCTGCGTTTTGACTTCAGCCACTTCCAGAAAGTGACCAACGAGGAGTTGCGGCGCGTGGAGCAATTGGCGAACGAGATGATACGCAATGACTACGTATTGGAGGAGAGCCGCCATACGCCAATAGCCGAAGCGAAAGCGATGGGTGCGATGGCGTTGTTCGGCGAGAAGTACGGAGATGATGTGCGCGTGATCAAATACGGTCCGTCCATCGAACTGTGTGGAGGGTGTCATGTGCAACGGTTAGGACAGATTGGGTCGGTACGCATACTGATGGAGACCTCGGTGGCGGCGGGCATACGGCGTATAGAGGCCGTCACCGCCGCGAGAGCTGACGAGGTGTATTACGACATGCAGGACATGCTCAACACCATGCGCGACATGTTCCACAACTCGCCCGACCTTGTGGCTGCCATCCACAAGCAGATTGAGGAGAACACCGCGCTGAAAAAGCAGATGGAGGAGATGATGGCGCAGAAGATCGCGCAGTACCGCGACCGGATCATAGAGAAAGCGGAGGATTTCGGCGTCATCCGTTTGGTACGCATAGAGGGCGAGGCGGACAACGCGCTGATACGCGGTATGCTGCCCTTGCTCAAAGGCAGGTTCGCTGATGTGCGTTTTGCCGTACTGGCAGCGACCGTGAGCGATGGCAAACCGCAGATTGCCGTGTTCTTCAGTCAGCCGTTAGTGGATGAAGGACTGAACGCCGGCATGGTTATCAAGTCGGCTGCCAAGCACATACAGGGCGGTGGCGGCGGTCAGCCGTGGATGGCGACAGCGGGGGGACGCAATGCAGACGGTCTGCAGGCAGCGATGGAGGAGATGACCGCCGTTCTTGCGGAAAAACGATAACGCCGTATGCGACTGCCTACCTCTCATTTGAACGACACAGCCCGCTCTGCTGTACGGTTCACCATCATCGGACTGGCGGGAACCGTACTGCAGTACGTGCTATACGATTTCCTGCTGTGGCTCTTCGCCCAGCGGGACGGGGGTATCAACAACTGGCTTACCAACCTTGCTTTCGTCCTCTCCTTTGTGCTGGAAATGTTCAGCAACTATTTCATGACCACCTACTACACGTTCCGTTCGCGCCCGTCGTGGAAGAACTTATGGGGGTTCGCCGGTTCGCGGGCAGTCAATTTCTTTGTCCAAATGGGCTTTCTCAACCTGTTCCTGCTGGTTATGCGCCGCTGGGAGGACGTGATTGACACCGACCGCTGGGCGGGTCTTGCCGCCATACTGGCAGCAGGCGTGGTCAACTACTTCATGCTGCGCGTCATCTTCCGCAAGAAGAAGGAGATTCAGACACAGCAACAGGAGCGCGCCGCAACTTATCCGATTGAAGACCTGTCACGCACTGCAAGATAAACAACAATAGCAAAATGAAAATCATCCCCGCCCCATCCGGCAAAAAGTTGGTATGGTATCTCGCTATGGAAGAGTACCTTGCCTCGAATGTGAAAGAAGACACTATGTTCCTTTGGGTGGTCCGTCCCACCGTCATTTTCGGGCGGCATCAGGTGATGGAGAACGAAGTGAACATCCCCTGGTGCGAAGCTAACGGCATTGAGATGTACCGCCGCAAGAGCGGGGGAGGCTGCGTGTATGCCGACGAAGGCAACCTGATGGTGTCATACATATCCCCCTCCCCGCACAGCGAGCAGGTGTTCGCAGACTATATGCGGATGATGTCAGACGCGTTGCGCAAAATGGGCTATCCGGCGGTGACGACCGAGCATAACGACATCCTTGTGGAGGGAAGAAAAGTGAGCGGCAACGCCTGCTACGCCCTTCCTGCCAGCACCATCGTACACGGCACGATGCTGTGGCAGGTCAATTTCAACCGCCTGCAGCAGGCAATCACCCCTCCTGCGGAGAAATTAGCGAAACACGGCGTGGAGTCGGTCAGACAGCGTGTGGTCAACCTCTGCACGATACGGCAGAACAAGAAACTGCGCGTTACGCCACATCTTGATGATATGGGCGACCTGATGATTTGCCTGACACAACTGCTCGCTGACAGCATTGGCGATCTGCCTGAAAACGCATACACAGCCATTGAAGCTATTGAACAGACGTATCTTGATCCTGATTTCCTGCACCCTGCGGAATAATGATGCAGACGGAAACGCCCTGCCTTTGCGCTGTCTTCCCCATAGGTCGCCCAAAGGTCACACATAAGTCGCCCAAATGTCGCGCATCGGTGGAGCGGATGTCATCCACATGTCGCCCGAAGGTCAAAGCAACTTCACCCGTACTCCCATCATACCCCCATCGTTCTCGCATCATACTCCCTCCGTACTCTCATCCTTCCGCACAAGTTTTTCTTCCGTTATGCCGGATAAAATCCGGCGTCACATGCGAAAAAAATAGGAAAATGTTTGCACATTGAAAAAACAGCCGTACCTTTGCCCCCGCAAATGCAGCAATAACTGCCTGCCGTCGCTTGCCGACGTAAAACAGCAAGGACATATTGATTTATCGCGTTTGCGATTTATTGGAATCCTTGGAATGTGAGAAGTTTTAGAGATTCACCAATAAATAAGTCAGCAAACGTCCATAGTTTCTATGGGCGTGACTTATCGGTGAATGGGCATTTCTCACAGCCTCAAGGATGATAGGGAAACGTCCATGTTTTTTTGTGTCCTATTGTACATAGAAAAATATTACCCATAATAGATTGCAAGCGGCAGTATAAAAGAGCCGCACTTTTCAAACGGGGCAAGACCTGCAAAGCCGACAGAGTAGGGCAAAAAAATTTTTATTCAATCAATCAAAACCGATGCTCGATGGGATATAAGTGAGCACTTACAACTATGGGAGTTGCACAAGTAATTGAAAAAGACAACCAAATCACGATCATTACAGACAAAGGAAATGTCGCTACTGGTTCTTATACTGGAGGCGAGTGTGCACGTGCCGATTGTATGGAAGAAACTACAAAACGCGCATTAGACAAAGATTAACATTTTACTTATCAGTGTAAAAAACTAAAACCGACGAGGGCGGTGGAATATAATTGCCTGCAATAACATGAAACGTTTTGTATTATTATTTTGTATTGCATGTTTCTCACCAGGAATTTTTGCGCACACTGTTACATTGATTTCGTATCAGGAATATGAAAAGATTTACCCATTACATGGTATAACGAAAGTAACTGATATGATATATGATTTTGCCATGAAATGCGGTGCGAAGAGTAGAGTAACTGATGCAAGTGCTAATAAAATCAAGAATTGCTTGATTTTTAATTGTACAGAGACATTGGAACGTGGTAAAATTTTAAATATCACGAATGACATAATCATTGTCCATGCCAAAATTTACTATGAAAACGGAAGCTACAAGGAGGAAAATATCAAAATATTACCTCGTACTTTTAGTCGTTTAATAGGAGGACCGTATGTGGATAAAATTGTATGTTCGTTTGATTATTAACAATTTAATGCTTATTTCTAAAACCGACGAGGGCGACGGGATATAACCGCCCACAATAAATATGAAAACTAAAATATTATGTTTAATCGCGTTAATTATGTTAAGTGGTGCTATATATTCGCAATCAGCATATATTGTTCCTCATTTTACACGCGAAAATCCAAATGAGAGGAATAGTTCTTCGTCAGATGAAGAAGTTGAATATCTTGATAATATTTCAGTGACATTCGGTGTCCACGGAGAATGGTCATTTGTTTTATATTCTGACGGAACTTTCAAAAGTAGAGATTGGTATGGATATCATGGACATTACGACACTAAGTATATGAAAGACATAACAATCTCAAGCGGAACTTATTATATCACACAAGAAGGCGATGCAAGGATTGTGCATTTCAGATTTCGTAACGGAAAAGAAAAAAATGGTTTCTTATACTATTATAATCGTGGTGCCGAATTATCATATGATAGAATAAGACACAAAGAAATAGAAGATAACTAAATCCAGATTTAATGACATAGTTGATAGTGTTATGTCCTTATTTCAATAATAAGGATATATAAATTTCCAAGCGCGAAACTTCCTGTGTGTGGCGCTTGGAAATTTCATTATCTCAAATCGTCCATTAAAAAATATCTCATAAAATATTATTGATATGCTAATGATTATATGTTATGTTTTCTTATGACCGTCATTAGAAAAATTTATTTAAATAAAACTGAATTACAGTTTATTATAAAGAAGACAACGGATTATTTTGATGTCTAATGACCAATTTTAGGGTAAAGGCATTGTTTTTTGTCCCTTGCGTGCAGATACCATCCGCACAAAGCCCCGCCTTTCCTCTCCCCAACCCATCTTCTTCCTATTCTACCACCTGCCGGTCGGCATAGTGTTTTCTTCCATTATGCCGGATACAATCCGGCGCCCTTCTCGCGAAAAACAGAAAAACATTTGCGCATATCAACAAAATGCCGCAACTTTGCAGACCGAAAACCAAAGACCGGCGAACCGAAAGCCCTGCTTCTCCCTTTCGCCTCTGATGTGGAGGTTCTTGCAACTGCCCCAATT
>JAIKXR010000099.1 GCA_024683975.1 Paludibacteraceae bacterium | reverse complement strand
TGCATAATGTGTGTTCAAGCAGCTAAACCGGCACTGTTTCAGTGAAATTGACATTTCGGTAAAAACAGGATGAAAGGATGCAGACTGAAGGTTTTTTCGTAAAATTTTTACACAAAAATGAACGAAAGTAGAATTTGTTTTACGCAAATCATGACGGAATATGCAAATGTATGTCCCGAATTTCAGTCAGATATGCCATAACAGCTTACTGAAAAATCCTGTGCATTTGCACGGGAATTCTCATTAGAACAAACCACACGCTGCATAAATTTTTCATATTTTTCTTGAGAATATGGTAGTTTCAATTATTTGATGTACTTTTGCGGTGAAAAATCACGTGCAAATGCACGCAAATTCTCATTACTATGGATATTCAACGACCCGCACTGCTCAACGAGCTTGTTTTGAAGAAGCACAACGGCATGATAAAAATCATCACCGGAATGCGCCGTTCAGGAAAATCATATCTGCTGAATAAACTGTTTGTAAATCACCTGCTTCAGGAAGGAGTGGATTCTAACCACATCATCTCCGTTGATTTGGAGCTGTTGGAGAACATGCCTCTCCGTGAGCCGGTGGCGATGCAGCAGTATATACAGGATCACACGGTGGATACAGCCGTCCATTATGTTATCATTGACGAGGTGCAGCATCTCAAGGATTTTGAGGAACTGCTCAACACCCTGCTCAAGAAAGAGCAGTATGATGTGTATGTTACAGGCAGCAACTCGCGTTTCCTGATAAAGGATGTCATCACCATCTTTCGTGGCAGGGGCGACGAACTGCGGGTATATCCGTTCAGTTTCAAGGAGTTCGCATCCCCATATCCACAGGTATCCTCCAACCAACTGCTGCAGGACTATATGCTTTACGGCGGTATGCCGCAAGTCTGCACCTTCCATACCGAGAGGCAGAAGGTGCAATACCTGTCAGGCTTGTTCGAGAACACCTATATCACGGATATCAAAGAGCGTAACTACATCCGCAACGATGCCGACTTGTCGGAGTTGCTGGATTGTTTAGCTTCGTCCGTCGGTTCGCTCACCAGCCCGCACAAGTTGCAGAAGACGTTTCAGTCGGTCAAACAGAGCACGATGTCCTATTCAACCATCAAGAGTTACCTTGACTGCCTCCAGGACGCTTTTGTCATCGAGCAGGCAAAGCGTTACGACATCAAAGGCAGGCGGTATATCGACAGCCCGCAGAAGTATTATTTCTCTGACTTGGGGCTGCGTAATGCTCGTATCGGTTTCCGCCAGACCGAACCGCCACATCTGTTGGAGAACTTGGTTTACAACGAGCTGCGCCGGAAAGGTTACTGCATTGATGTGGGCAATATCGAAACTTATAGTGTTACCAACGGTGTCAGACAGCACTTGCAGACGGAGGTCGATTTCGTATGTAATCTCGGTTATGAGCGTGTGTATGTGCAGGTTGCGTATATGCTGCCCGATGAGGAGAAATGGCAGCAGGAGTTGCGTCCGCTCAACAGTATCAAGGATAACTTCAAAAAAGTGCTGGTTGTGGCGGACCTCACACCTACTCATCAGAATCAGGATGGGGTGCTGGTTCTCAATATCTTCGATTTCCTGAACGGCGAAGGCTTGTAGCCTGCCACACTTTTGACAGTCTTGAATCTGCATAACAAGTTAACCGGTTGAGCGACTTGCTTTTCAGGTTGCTGCCCGACTTGGCCTCAATCGGAACAAGCATATCGCCCTGCTTATAGGATGTTTGGGAGTATGTTTTTACAAAAATCTAAATATACTGATATAAATCGGTTTACAAATAATTTTACACAAAAAATGAACGAAAGTCAGTGACGTTTTACACAAAAAATGAACGAAAGTAGAAACTGTTTTACACAAAATCAAGACGAAAGTAACATGTGTAATGTCCGTCAGATGCTGTTTGCATCTAAAAGAAAATCAAGCAGGCTTATGGTTGTGATACCTTGCTCGTCTGTGTTGCGTTTGATGTCATAGCCGACAATAATCATCTTACGAAAATGAGTATATTAGGGTGTTTTAATTTTGACAGAATTTCCGTGTTTGGCGGATTTTTACTTCCCCGTTTGGCGGTTAACGTAAAAAACCTGGCGTACCTTTTCAGGCACGCCAGGATAGTATGAGTATCCGCCAAATTCATTAAAACTTTTCCGCCAAATTCATTAAAGTTTTTCCGCCAAATTCATTAAAAAGTTGCATAAGTGTTTGGTAATACGTAAAATGGCTGTATCTTTGCGGTGTCAAAAAACATAACCAAATATGGCAAATAGTTCCTATAAAAAGCGCATTGCCGACCGGTTGCTGCAAGAGCAGTTGGAAGTGGCGGGTGTGGTATTGGTGCAGGGTCCCAAGTGGTGCGGAAAGACCACTACCGCCGAGCAGGCAGCGCGGAGCGTGGTGTATATAAATGACCCCGACATCCAGGACGGAGTATTGAAAACCGCAGATTTCAACATCAAGATGCTGCTTGACGGCGATACACCGCGCCTTTTCGATGAATGGCAGCTGATACCGCGTTTGTGGGACACACTACGCTTTGAAGTGGACCACCGTCCTCAGCACGAGGGGCAGTTCATTCTCACTGGCTCTGCCGTCCCTGTCCACACATCCGACATACACCACAGCGGTGCAGGCCGTTTCGCATGGATCCGTATGCGTCCTATGAGTCTCTGGGAGTCGGAAGAGTCGTCCGGCGAAGTAAGCCTCTCCGGACTGTTCGACGGCCATCTTGACATAGCAGGACACAACAGTCTGCAGGCTGGTGACATCGCTTTTCTGCTCTGCCGTGGCGGATGGCCTGCGGCATTGGGCAAGTCGGAAAGAGGCGCGTTACAAATAGCGCGAAACTATATGGATGCCATTGTGGAATCGGATTTGAGCCGCTTCGACGACTCGCTTCGCAATGCCGAACGCAGTCGGCGCATCATGCGCTCGCTCGCTCGTATGCAGGGCACGCAGACAAGCATTAACGCCATACGTCAGGACATGCAGTCTAACGAGCCGTCCACACTGGCGGAAAACACCATCGCCTCCTACATCAACGCCCTGCGCAACATCTTCGTGGTGGAGGATATGAAGGCGTGGAACACCAACCTGCGCTCCAAGACCGCCATCCGCTCCACCGACACCCGCTATTTCGTTGATCCGAGCATAGCTACCGCCGCACTCGGACTGCGCCCCGATGACCTGATGCACGACCTTAATACCTTCGGCCTGCTGTTCGAGACAATGGCTGTGCGCGACCTGCGTGTCTATGCCGAAGCTATGGGCGGCTTCGTCAGCCACTACCGCGACAAAGACGGACTGGAATGTGATGCCGTGGTGCATCTGCGCAATGGCAGATACGGATTGGTGGAAATCAAACTCGGCGGCACGACCGCCATTGAGGAGGCGCAGAAGTCGCTAAACAAATTAGCACGCAAGATTGACACCGACAAAGCGGGTGAACCGGCTTTCCGAATGGTGCTGACCGCAACAGGCATCTACGCCTACGGGCTGCAGGACGGCACACTGGTCGTCCCCATCGGCTGCCTGAAAGACTGAACGGGATTTCTTACTGTCTTGCTTATATAGATTTTACAAATACCATACCTGATTATCAGTCATTTTGGCTTTTGTATAAGCCTTATAATTTCCCAAATCCATATCAAAATACATAGATAAAGGAAAATATAACGCATCTAAACAGCATTATATTTTCCTTTTTCTGTGGTTTTATTTGTACATTTAGGAAAATATTTCCCCGTTTGGCGGATTTTTACTTCCCCGTTTGGCGGGTAACGAAAGAAATCCGGCGTACCTCTTCAGTCACGCCGGATTCCGTATTATATCCGCTGCTATTGCAGTGTGTGTCTGCGTTTATTCAGCGCGTTGCCCTTGGGCGTTGAAGCGTACGCCGTTGCGCTCGATGATAAGAACGCCGTTCTCAATGTATTTGCGGACATCTTGTACCTCTTCGATGGCATCACCGGCTATTTCCACTTCTACCTCTTCTCCCTCTATCACCATTATGGCGCGGCGCGGAGCAGGAGAAGAAGCGGCGTCATTAATCTTACGGAGGAAAGCGCGGTTGCCCTTGACAGCGGTACCTGTATTAGCGGCGTAGCGAAGCGAATTGCCGGTTGCTACATAGAACTCGTTCGGACCTGAGATAGTCTGTTTCCACAAACTGCTTACAAATGTTACGCGGTCGTCGGTAGTACGACTTACTTCTGCCGGAGTATTCATCGTTACACCATAGAAGATAACGGTCGAGATGTCGTGACGAGGAACAATCAGATAAGGCTCGTTGGCATCTACTACGTTT
>JAIKXR010000079.1 GCA_024683975.1 Paludibacteraceae bacterium | reverse complement strand
AAGCAAACGCCGGTGGCACTGGTCTCACCCATGTTGCCGAACACCATTGCCATAACGCTTACGGCTGTTCCCCATTCGTCTGGAATACCTTCCATCTTGCGATAGAGGATGGCGCGCTCGTTCATCCAGCTGCGGAATACGGCGCAGATGGCACCCCAGAGCTGCTCTATCGGGTCATTGGGGAATTCATTGCCTGTCTGCTCCTTGATAGCGGTTTTGAAACGGGCAACGAGAAGTTTCAATTCATCTACGTTAAGGTCTTTGTCAAGTTTGATCTTGCGGATTTCTTTTACCTCGTCAATGATTTTCTCGAAGGGGTCGATGTCGGTCTTGTTCACGGGTTTCATACCGAGAACCACATCACCGTACATCTGTACGAAGCGGCGATAACTGTCATAGACGAAGTGAGGGTTGTTGGTTTTCTTTACCATACCTTCAGCCACAGTGTCGTTCAGACCAAGATTGAGGATGGTGTCCATCATACCGGGCATAGAAGCGCGGGCACCGGAACGAACAGATACCAGCAGCGGGTTGGCGGGGTCACCAAATTTGCTGTTCATCAGTGTCTCAATGTGGTGAACGGCTGCCATTACGTCATCATTTAGGAGAGCCATAATCTTCTCCTGACCGACTTCGTAATACTCGTTGCATACATCGGTGGTGATGGTGAATCCCGGAGGAACGGGAACACCCACGAGGTTCATTTCGGCGCAGTTGGCACCTTTGCCGCCCAGTTGCTCCCGCATCTGGGCATTACCCTCGGCCTTGCCGTTACCGAAGGTGTAAACGCGTTTTTTCTGTTCCATTTAATCAGTAAATGTTAATTATTATGTTATTTAGTTAATTTTAGTCACTTCGTGTTAATGAGTGTGAATGTTATGTGTTGGTTGAATGATGTTTTTTTACTTTAGATTTTTTTGCATAGTCCACTAAAATCGCGCAAAGGTAAGAAAAGTATTGGAATTATACAATATGGTTTGATATTTTGCTATTTATTGTGACTTCTTACGTGAGAAATAAGTTCATTGAGAAAAATGTTTTTGTGGGTGTGGAGTCAGGTTATAAAAATCCCAAGCCTGCTTTTTCAGGCTTGGGATGATATGAATGTTTAGTATAGTAACCACTTGAGATAAATATCCTTAGCGTTGTCAGGTACGAAACGAATAACATAAGTGCCATGCTGACAAGTCTCCGGGAACACAATGTCCGGTTCTCCGTACTCTGCTCCAAACCAGCCGTTGGTAACTTCTCTGCCACTGATATCATAAACGATGTACTTGCCTGATAATTTGGTTGTAACTACGGCTTCGTGTGAGTTGCCTGTATAGCGGGGGGCCATCTTTACACCATTATCCTTGAACAATACTTCGTTCGTTAATTCGATTGGCAAATATTCGCAGGTAGAGAAAGTAAGTCCATCGTCGGCGCGAGTCAATTCAGCGCGATATGAAGTACCGGGCATAAGGCGTTGGCCGTCACCTGCATAGTAGTAGGAATTGTAGTCTCCTCTGCCTTCTACTGGTTGGTCATTAACGTACCACTGAACATGTGTGAAATTGTAACCTCCGTTGAAGTGGTTATTAGTGATGGTCAGCACATCGTTCCAGCGTTGGAGAATAACCCACGAGGGATATAGTACAGAGAATGTTGTATAGAAGGAAGTCTGACGTGCTTGATTGTCAGTCAGAACAAGAGTTGCTCCATATACATCAGGACGCACATACCACAAGGGATTATCTTGATTGGCAGGCATTTCGATAGTCCATTCAAAGACGGATGTGTCTTTTACAGCCTGCCCGATCAGGTCGGCAAAGCCTTGGGCTCTGGCTTCTTGTGAGAAGAGCAAATCGTAGGTAACGGCATGTCCCTGCGTTCGCGTGAATACAGCGGTCAGAGCCTTGTCGTTGCCACAGGCATTATCAATGGCAAAGGTTCCTTGTACTTCCAGAATAGTCTCAAAATCAGCCTGTATGCTCATGTCAAAGTTTTGTATAGTGATAGTGTAGGTGCCATCGCCGTTATCAACTATGTATCCGGCATCAGTACCGGACCATTTGTCGAAATATACGGAAGAATCATCGGTCAGAGGTTTCAATGTGACAGTCTGCCCTGTTTCGTAAAAGTCGCACAAAGGACCTACGCCCACTTTGCCTCCGCCTGTTACCGTGATAGACAGGTGATGCAAGTCATTTCGTGTCTTTCTCCCAATGGTAACAGCGGCATTATCGTTACAATCCTGACCTCCGATTTGTATATAGATATTTCCGTCATCGCCGGTATCTACCGTCACAGACAGCGAGTTGAAGTGAGTGATATAGCCTGTAGCCTCCGTACCGATGACATAATTGGTATTGTTGTTGGACAAGTCGCCTCCTTGTGAAACGTATGATGAGAAAGGACTCACCCATACAACTCCTGCTTCATCGGACATAAACTCATGGATACGATATGAGAGTAGGGTGGGTTTCTCGGTTGGGATATCTATCAAAGACCAGTAGTAAAGATAGCTGCCTCCGAAATTATGCATACCGCATCCGGGTCTGGTCAATGTGTAAGTACCCGCTTTGGGTCCGATACCGTTAGCGTAATTTTGAACAAGTGCCGTGTTGTTTCCATCGCCTATCCACCAGTACAACTGTATGTAGTTATCCGTATTTTCAGACCGGTTGGACCACGCCCGGACACGTACAAACTTGTTAAATTCCCACGTCTGCGGTGCTGTGTAGTCGTTGATGTAATGAAGCCAGTCGTTATTCGGATCGGTGTAAATATCCATCTGAATATCGTCTGACTCATACAAGAACTGGTCTCTTTGTCCAACTTTTTCGATTTCTGGACAGCACTGTGTGTAAGCATACAAGTGAACACTTGTAAGTAAAATAAGAGTCAATACTCCCCTAAACGCGTTTTTCATCTCAGTTGTAATCCTCTGATTTGTTGTTTAGATTATTATTTTAATTGTGATTTTTCATTTAATACACAATCCATTTCTTGTGTATCTCCTTCTGTGTGTCGGATATGAAGTTGATAAGATATGTACCGGTAGGAAATGACGCATTGAACACGATATCCATATCTCCGTATTCTGTGCCAAA
This sequence comes from Paludibacteraceae bacterium, assembly GCA_024683975.1. Classification (GTDB taxonomy): domain Bacteria; phylum Bacteroidota; class Bacteroidia; order Bacteroidales; family Paludibacteraceae; genus Colicola. The sequence goes on along the minus strand of JAIKXR010000079.1, from coordinate 7,107 downwards.
CCAACCTGACATAACTACCCTGCCGCTTATATCATAAACGACGTACCTGCCTGACAGACTGGTCGTTATATCTACCTCACGCGCATTGCCGGCATAACGTGGAGCAACTTTCAAATCTTCCTTGAATATAACCTTTTCTTCTTGATATGATGGTACATATTCGCAGGTTGAGAACATCATACCGTCATCGGCGCGGGTCAGTACAGCACGATATGGAACACCAAATTGTAACTTAAGACTGTCTCCTGCGTAATAGTAATAATTGTTTTCACCCATGCCGTCAACCATCTGGTCGTCCACGTACCACTGCACGTGCGTAAAGTCGTAACCTCCGTTGAAATCACGATTAGTGATGGTCAGCACGTCGTTCCAACGCTGAAGGATGACCCATGATGGATAAAGCACCGTAAAAATAGTGGGGTAGGTGGTCTGACGACCGTACAGATCGGTTACAACCAGCGATGCTGCATACTGCTCAGGTCGAACGTACCAAAGCGGATTATCAGATTTCTTAGGCATTGGGGCTGATATATCCACGGTTTCCGCCTCCGCCATCGACTGACCGAATATGTCCACAAATCCTTGCGATTTAGCAGATTCAGAAAATATCAAATCATAACTTACAGGCTTGCCTTGTTCGCGTACAAACACAGACTTTAATTCATTAGCATCAGCGCATGTGGTCTCAATCCCATAAGTGCCTTTCACCTCTTGCAACGATTCAAAAACAGCGGTCACACGCATATCCTCACTCTGCATTTTGATGCTGTATGTGCCGTCACCATTGTCGGTTATATAATTGGCATGCTCACCCGTCCAGCCATAGAAAGTGACTGACTCGCTGTTAGGAACAGGTATCATTGTTATTACGTCCCCTTCTGCGTAGTATTCGCATACAGGATTTCCCTTTACAATACCTTCACCCTGCGCCGTAACTGATAGATGGTGTATATCCTGCCTTGTCTTCCTGCCTATTGTTACTGCCGGATTTTCGCCACAATCAATACAGCCAATCTGTACATATATATTGCCGTCATCACCTGTGTCAACAAGCACTTTCAGCGAATTGAAATGCGTAATATAATCTGTCGCTTGCGTACCCATCACGTAGTTGGTGTTGTTATTGGACAAGTCCCCCCCCTGCGAAGCGTATGAAGAATATGGACAAACCCATATATTACCTGTTTCTTCGAGCATATATCCGTGCGTGCGATAACTCATCAAAATAGCCTGGTCTGTGGGAGTGCCAAAATAGGTCCAATAATAGATGTAGGTTGATGAACCGAAATTGTGTCTGCCATATCTTGGTATATTCAGTTCGTATGTACCAGCTTTCGGACCGACACCATTAGCGTATTTTTGCACAAGCGACAAGTCATTACCGTCACCTATCCACCAATAGAGTTGAATGTAATTGTCTGTGTTCTCAGCCCTGTTTGACCAAGCACGCAGACGGATAAATATATTGTAATCCCATATTTGCGGTTTGGTGTTAGTGTCTATAAACTCCATCCATTCGTCCTGCGGAGCCGTATAGATGTCCATCTGAATCACATCCGACTCATACAGATATTGGTCACGCTGCCCGGTTTTCTCTTTCACGGGACAACACTGTGAGTACGAATACAAGTTTATACTTGCAAGCAGAATAAAAGTCAATACACTCTTCAACGCGTTTTTCATCTTTGAAGCAATCCTCTTTTTATAATGGTTATGATGTTGTCACAGGTGATATGGTGTTTAATACACCAGCCATTTCTTATGTATTTCTTTCTTTTCGTCCGGCATAAACCTTATTATATATGTGCCGTTAGGGAATGATGCAGGGAACACTATGTACTTGTCGCCGTACGCCGGACCAAACCAACCCGACATAACCTGCTTGCCACTGATGTCATAAACGACATATCTGCCCGACATATTGGTCTTCACTTCTATCTCACGCGTATTGCCGGCATAACGCGGAGCCACGTTCAACTGCTCCTTAAAGATAACCTTTTCTTCTTGATAAGAAGGTACATATTCGCATGTAGAGAATGTCTTGCCATCGTCCGCACGGGTCAGCTCGGCACGATAAGGAACACCAAACTGCAACTGCTCGCCATCTCCCGCATAATAGTAAAAATTGCCTTCACCTCTGCCATCAGCCTTTTCGTCATCTATATACCATTGCACGTGCGTAAAGTCGTAGCCGCCGTTGAAATCGCGATTAGTGATAGTCAGTACGTCATTCCACCGTTGCAAGATAACCCACGATGGATATAGCACGGTAAACGTTGCCTCATAACTTGTCTTTCGGTCCTGCTTGTCGGTCACGTTCAATGTCGCGCCATACTTCTCAGGACGGACATACCACTGCTCGTTGTCTTCTTTCTTCGGCATTTTGACAGAAATATGTATTTCCGAAGTGTCTTTCATCGGCTGGTCAATCTTGTCTTCAAACCCCTGATTTTTGGCTGCTTCTGTGAAAAGCAAGTCATACTTGACAGGTCTGCCCTGTTCGCGAACAAACACTGCCGTCAAGGCTTGGTCATTGCCGCATACCGTATCTATGTGGAATCGTCCTTTTACTTCTTGTTGGATAACTTCTAAATGTATGACTACATACACCGAGTCACGACCATTGGTGTAGTACAAGGTATCGTAATATGTACCCGGTGTTTCAATAAGTGAGTCGCGAAGTAAATATGTTTCCCCGGGTTCAATCACCGTGTCAATCACCATTGTTGTCACACCTCTGAATGTGGCATCAAGCGAGTAAACAATGCTGTCGCAGCCTAATTGGTTAAGGATTATTTGTTTGAACTCACCGCCTGTCGTTATTGTTGTGTCTCTCCAATGTAATGTGTCGCCTTGATATATAGTGTCCTTGGCCTCTATCAATTTGGCCGCGGGCAGTACCGTCAAGTGTATTCTTGCCAGCGAGTCGCACAAGCCCGTCCCTGTGCGAATTATCAGTTTCTCATAGTCGCCAGTTGTGGCAAGTATAGTGTCTTGGAATCTGTATGTGTTTCCGTCACACAACGTTACATACTCATCTCCGCTTATCACCGAGCCGACTGTCAGGTTCAGTGTGTCAATCGCTTTGCAGTGACTCGTCTCACCTACTACATACAAGTATTGATCGCTCTTACTATATTCTTTGCCGTGGAAAGTATAACTCTGTCCTTCACATATAAATGCGTTGATTGTCTGCGGTTCAGGCAGATAGTGCAACTTCATTGTCACAATAGAGTCGCATCCCGCAGCGTTAGTCAGTGTGCGCTCATAATTTCCTGCCGTTGTCAACACTGTATCGCCTAACGTTATTTCCTCACCGTAACACAAAGTCGTGTCTATAACTACAGATGATGATGTCAAGAACTTGACATTCAGTATATAGGCTACGCTGTCGCATTGCAAGGTACTCTTCAGTGTGTCCTCATATTGACCATTGCCTTTTATCGTCTGTCCTCTCCAATTCAAGGGTTGTGCATCGCAGATAACCGTATCTGTCGTCACAGTCTGAAGAGGTGGCAAAACATTAAGGTGCATGTACACAATGCTGTCGCACTGCATAGTGTTCTCTGTCACGCCTCTGTACACTCCTGACACACGTTTCCATTCGCCGAAGAAATTCACAGAATCGCCGTAGCATATACGTTTGTCCATGTGGGCTATTGTTGAGTCGCCGGTTGTTATGCGCAATGCGTAATATGCACTGTCACAACCTGTTGCGCGGTAGTAGGCTGTGTCCCGGTACAGTCCGTCTTCAGTCAGATTCTGGAATTTGGCACCGTGACCTTCCCAGTTGAATGCCGGATCGCCTTTACATATACTGACACGCTCGGTTCTGACCGTTTTGGCAGTTTGTACTTTCAAGTTAAGTGTCACTGTCGAGTCACATCCGTACTGAGATTGCAACTTGCGTTTATATACACCGGTTGAGGTCAATAATGTGTCGCCCAAAGTCACTTCCTCGCCGTCACATACAGTCATGTTGACCGTCTCATTATAAGTGGGATGAATCTTCAGATCAAGTGTGTAGCGAACGCGGTTGTCGTTGTCATTCACTACTTTGCCATTGTCCGCTGCCGACTCAATAGTGTATCCTCTCCATATCGCAGGCAACTCCGTTTCGCATATCGACAATTCCTCTGTTATTTCCTGAACTATATAGAGTCGCAAGTTGGTGTATTCCTTACAGCCTTTCGATGAAGACTTTTCTGTGAAGTAGTTGTTAAAGAATGTTTCAGCCTCTTTAAACGACTTGAAATTTGTATCATCGTAATAAATGCTGTAGTCATGCCACATAAATCCTTTCCTTATCTCGCTTTCAGTCACTCTGACCGTGTCATAATACTCCAAGTCGTCCAATATGTCTAATCTCAGCGTCACTATACTGTCGCAACCCGACAGCTCCGAAGAGGTAGTATATGTCAAACCGTCAAATGATGCTTTGTTAATCCACTTGCCGTTCCAACTAAAGCCGTATCCGCCACCCGTCAGTGTTGCTGCGCATACTTGTTGGTGATCTTCTGTTTCAATCTTCTCGTGTTCGTCAAGTATCAATGTGTAACGTATGCTGTCGCAACCAGACTTATACCTGAGTGTGTCTCTGTACGTTCCGCCTTTGGAAAGAGGACGGGTCTTTTTGCCTACTTTCCAGTTGTATGTACTGCCTGTGCAGATATATGCTGTCTGAACAGGCATGTCTTTAACGCGCTGGACAGTCAGTTCGAGGTTTGTCACGCTGTCAATACCCGGGGTCAGTTGCACGGTGTGGGAGTAGTTGCCCGACTCGGTCAGTTTCTTCCCGCCGAAGAGGTAAGGCAGTTCTTTTTCGCAGACTGTCGCTGTGATGTTCACCTCTTTTCCGCAGAGCGGGGTGGTCTCCATAATGAACGACCCTTTCATCCGCTCTTTCTGCGTCACCTGGCAGCAGTATGTTGTCTTGCCGTCAGCAGGTACTTCGATGCTGCGGCTCGTACCGAGTGTCGTGGACGGTTTCGCCTTGTTGTACCATTTGTACAGGAAGCCCTCCGGCGCGGTCAGACGCGCCTGGCTGTTTTCCAAGCACTCTGTCTCTATCTTCTTAGGCGCGCAGTCCACATAGAAATATATGTAACTGAAATGCTTGCCGCAATAATAGAAGTACATATTGTAATACGACTGGTTGCTCTCTGATACGGCGCAGTCGAAGTTGGCGACACGCAGACGGACTGTCTGGCCGATGTACTGCGTCAGGTCAAAACCCACTGTTGACCAGTCTTTCCATGATGACTGTATGCCGCCGTGCGTGAAACTCTTCCACCCCTGGTCGGCATCCTGCGCCACCGACCGGTTGCCCCTGCACGTGAAAGCCAGCGACGAAGGGTTCAGTTTCACGCCGTAGCGGTTGGTTATCTCGACATCAATAAACGCTTGGAACTCATTGTCCGTGTCGTCGTTCGTGTGGTGTGTGCGGTCCAGTATGGCGGCATATTCGAACAGCAGTATGGCGTTTTCTGCAGTCACTTTGTAGTCCATCGCAATCGCCTCGCCCTGCGGATGCCATTTCATAAACTCTGACGGTTGCTTCGTATAGGTCCCTTTTCCGCCGTTTCGGGGGTTGCCGATACGGATACTTGTCGAGCGCCCTTCGGGAATCATCTTCAGTGCGGACTGCAGGTAGTCCGGACCCTGCTCAGTCACGATGGTGTGACGTGTACACTGGACATTCGGCACGTTGTAGGAGTAATTGTTGGTGTTTGACAGACCGTAGTCCTCTATGACGTTCGAGTATTCCACCCAGTCATAGTTCTCCACACGGGAGTCCCTGTATTTGAACTCGTGGTTATACACGTAGCATGTTGTTCCCGGGTCGTCCAGGTCGGTCATATTGACGCACTGCGCAAGACCGGCGGCGGTGTTCGCAAACAGACCCGCTGCTGCGGTTATGATGGTGGTTAGGAGTTGGTTGTGTCGCATAATCTATGGGGGTGTTATGTGAGTGTTGTTGTATGGTCAGAAGAGGCTCAACTGGCTGCCGTCCACGGGTTTGCTGTCTTCCGGCATGTCCGAACTGATGGTCAGCGGCACGTGCGGCGCGGGTGGGGTGGTGTTTTCGGAGTTATCTTGGGTATCCGTGTTATCAATACTATAGGATTGTTCGGTATTGTCGGAATCCTCTGATTTTTCGGGTTCTTCCTCCTGTTCGGGTGTGATGTCCTCTATCGCAGTCACGGGAAGGGTGGTCAGGCGTTTGCCTTTGGCGCGGGGCGACTTGACGGCTATGAAGTCCGTCATTTCCAGTGTGGCGGGTTCGCGCCATTCCTCCTCGTACCGGACGCTGAAAACGGGTTCGCTGCGGTCGCTGAGCAGCACGATACGGCTCTCTTCGTTGTCGCCGAGGAAATTCTGCGCCTTCATCTGTGCATCCATCGTAAATCTCTTGCCGTAATAGAATCCCTGTTCGGCGTTCCAGAAAACCAAAGTCCATACTTTCTCTGCATCGAACTTCTCTATCACGCGTATATCATCGTCAAAATGCGCCGTCAAGTCAAATGTAGTCAGATAGTAATTGCCGCTGTTAGTGACGACAAGAATGCGGTCATCATCCTTAAACTCATCAAGATATCTGCCCTGACCATCATAATTCAAACGCAGCACATCGGGGTCAAACCATACTTTCCTGCCGCCTAAGGTCGAATGACCTTTCTGCTTGAGCGAAATGCTCTTGACCTCGTATTTGGTGAGCAGGTTGCCTCTTGCGGCCCGGCTTTTGACCATCAGCGTGCTGAAGTCGTAGGCGAACTCCATCTTCTTCAGATGTGCCGCAGGCTTAAGTTGTACCCGTATCGTCTCTGCCTCACCGTTAGTGTTGGCTGTAAAATAGAGTATTTTGCTCCCTTGTTTGCCCTGTGTCAGGTCGTAATCTTTGTCGCGGGCTACGCCGGTCACATTGAATCGCTTGATATAGTTCACGCCCCCTTTGCCGTCACGGTAGACTGTATTGTATATGGTGCGTGTGTCGTTCTTTTTGAATATGTCCACATGCAGTATGTCTGTTCCTATGAAAGTCTTTTCGCTCACGCGGATAATCTTATATTTGCCGTCCTTGTGGAATACGATTATGTCGTCTATGTT
>JAIKXR010000173.1 GCA_024683975.1 Paludibacteraceae bacterium | reverse complement strand
ACATTATTGCTTATCAGTCTGTCGCTAATGCAAATATCGGCAGAAGAGTATGCCGGACTTAAACCGGGGCATAAATATGATTTCAAAGAAACTAAAGTGCTTCCAAAACTGAAGAAATCAACAGAAAGGACGGGGACTATGGTATATGTTGCTCCTGACGGATTATCAATGGATTATACTGAACCGGCAGGCGATTATACACATATTACAGCTACCAGTTTTGATGTTTGTAAAAAAGGCAATGTGACACATTTTCCCATTAGTGACCCGAAGAACAGAATGTCGGTTTTTCGTGCTACGTTGCTATATTGTCTTGGCGGAGAAGTAGAGAAAGCAGCAGTACTGAATAATGCAACCATAACTAACTCCAAATCTGCTGAAAAACGCATTTGCACACTGACAGCGGAGAAAGCATCGTCAAGAGATATATCAAAGATTGAACTCTGTTATGATGTTAAGTCGAACCGTCTGTTGTCGATGACTATAACAGAAGGTAACAGCAATTATACCATATATGAGTTGCAGTAAAGCGGAACAATACAATTCAATAATACTGTATCCGGCAGAATGACACTATTGGACATTATAATGCTTGCTGTAGGCTTAGCTATGGATTTTTTTTCTGTGTCCGTGGTGGAAGGCATACGGTCGCATGGAAGCAAGTTCCGTTTGTCAGCAATAGAAATTTGGATGATAGTGTCTTTTGGTCTTTTTCAAGGAGCTATGCCGTTGGTTGGCTATTATTCAGGCGCAATAGCAGAGCAACTGGTAAACCGGTATGCCGGTTGGGTGGCATTAGTGTTACTCGGTGCAATAGGTGGAAAAATGGTTTGGGACAGTTTTAACAAGGAGTCAACTTATGTTAAAATGAGTTTTTGGCAAGTGATGCTTTTGGCTGTCGCAACGAGTATCGATGCCGCTGTTTCAGGAATACTCTTCATTACCGTGCCTGAACTTTTGTGGAAAGCCTTGACAATCATTGCGGTAACAAGTTCTCTATTCTCCCTCATTGGCTACTGTGTTGGACATTATATCGGCAAACTGCCGTTTAATGCGGAGAGAGCAGGAGGCATCATCTTGATTCTGATAGGATTGAAAATATGTTTCTTATGAATAAAGTAGAGCAAGTTTTTTTGACTATATTACGTTGTGCTGTTTTAGGCGAGACGACTGAATCATTGACGTTTTCATTCAGCGATCAAGAGTGGAAAGACTTTGTGGCTTTGGCATATCGTCAAGGCACTCACGCATTGGTGTTCAATGAGGTACTGCGCCGTAAGGACGATATGCCGGAAGGCTTACGAAACGAGATGCGCAGTTCTTGTGCAATGCAGATGATGAAAATGCCACGACTGCAAGATTTGCTCAGAACCACATTCTCTACATTGCAACAAGCACATCTTCAACCAGTTTTGCTCAAGGGTTTCGGTTTGGCAGAGTTGTATCCCCGCCCTGAGCTTCGTTCTTGGGGAGATCTTGATGTATATGTCGGTCCCGACCAGTATCACGAGGCGGCAGGCGTGTTGCGCGATGCTTTTCCAGGTTCACTGCACCACGATGAAGAATGGGAAGAATTAAAACACTACTGTTTTGTTCTTCCTGACGGATTGGTGGAGATGCACAGAGTAACTGTCAAGATGGACTATCCAAAAGACAAAAAGGTCTATTATCAATTGGAAAATGAGGCAATGTCTCCCGACAAAGTGGAACATATTTCGCTTCGCGAACCGGACATGCAGATAGACATACCTGAAAGCAAATTCAATATGCTGTTCACATTCTTGCACGCATGGAATCACTTTGTAGAAGAAGGCTTGGGAATGAAACAACTTTGTGATGTATTTTTGTTGGCGCGCAAAACATACGAAAAAGAATCTTCACACTCATTGAAAGAATATGAAAATTATATCCTTCGCCATCTCCAAGACCTGCATCTGATGGAGGCATGGCAGCTGATTGGGTATATTTTGGTTGAATATATGAATTTGCCGGATAATATGTGGCCCGGTTATTGGGGAACAAAAAGCACAAGTCTCAAAGACCAGTACAAACAGGCATGGCTAAATAAACATGGTGAAATGTTTTTCCGCCGTGTAATGGAAGAAGGAGTATTGCGGGATGAGGCGGCAGAGAAGATGAAGACACGGTATTCAGATAGAGAGAAGAGTTTGAAAATGTCTAAATATCTGCGCAAACTCAAAACTCTTCGTATTCGCATTCGGACAACCCGATGGCTACGGCCATATTCTGGCGAGTATGCCCGTCATTTAATGGCAATATCCTTGTACAGAGGTATCAAACGCTTGTTCAAAAAAGATGAGGCAGTGCTGTATTGAACTTAAGAAAGAGAATACCATAAAGCGGATGTTGATTACACGTATGGATTGTATTCCTTTTCGTGTCCAATAGTAGTGGGGTAGGCATGTCCGGGATAAACAGCAGTGTCTTCCGGCAGTTTCATCAGCAGGTGAAGTGAATGCAGCAACTGATTAGTGTCTCCTCCTTCAAGGTCGGTTCTGCCGACTGATTCTTGAAACAGCGTATCGCCTGTAAACAGTATCTTTTCCTTTTCAAAGTAGTAGCACACGCTGTCTTCCTTATGCCCGGGAGTATGGATAACCAACGGCGAAGAGAAATGATTTTGTGAAAAGACATCATCACAACAACCGGTTATCTCTTCTTTCTCTAAATCCAACACTTGCAACCTTTTATTATAGTTAAATCCGAAAACGGTTATATTGGGATAACTGTCGCGCAAGAAATCAAGTCCGCATATATGGTCGGGATGCGAATGGGTAATGACGACTGCAATAAGCTGTAATTCGCGCAACTTTATATAATCCGTAATACGTTGCTCTTCTGTAGGACTGTACATTCCCGGGTCAACTATAAAACACTGTCCCTGACCATTATCCACAACGTATGTACATTCGCGATACGGATTGAAATAAAAAGTTTTGATATTCATAAAACCGATAAACTTCTAAATACTTTAACAATTTCTAAACATCTCATCAAACAACGTCTAAACTTATAAACACCAGAACTCAAAGTGGCAAATAGATCACATACTTTTCTTTAAACCATTCGCCATCAAAAAACTTGCTGATAGGAGTTACTTCAACTGATTTTTTGAATGGTTCAGTTTCCGCACCTATCTTACCGCCTTTGAGAACAATCAGACCATTTGGCATTGCGTTTTTATGCCGGTGATGGATGTTTTTTCTCACCAGTTTGACCAAGTCTGGCAGTGGCATAACCGCACGGCTGACCACAAAGTCGAATTGCTGCTTGAAATCCTCCCCACGCGTTTGCAGACAGGTTACATTGCTCAGTTCTAACCGTTTGGCTATGTCTTCTGCCACGCGGATTTTCTTCCCGATAGAGTCAATGAGTGTGAACCGGCATTGAGGAAAGAGGATAGCCAAAGGTATTCCAGGAAAACCGCCACCTGTACCAACATCTAAAACCGAAGTGCCTTGCGTGAAACGCAACACCTTGGCTATTGCCAAAGAGTGGAGTAGGTGATGAACTTCAAGAAAGTCTATATCCTTGCGAGAAATGAGATTTATCTTCTCGTTCCATTCGGGATATAAGCGTTCAGCAGCAGCCATTTGTGACTGCTGCTGAACTGTTAAATCAAAATACTTCAATAAGTTAGTCATTCCTTTTCTTGTCAAGAAAAACTTTTAGTCAGCCATATTGGTGAAGACGTTCTGTACGTCTTCATCTTCCTCTATCTTGTCGATGAGTTTTTGGACTGATTCGCGTTGTTCGTCTGTCAGTTGTTTGTAGTCATTGGGGATGCGTACGAACTCACAAGATTGTATTTCAAATCCATGATCTTCCAAATATTTTTGCATACCGCTGTACTGGTCAAAATCGCTATAGATGACTATTGTGTTTTCTTCTTCATCCACGCCTAATTCTTCAACTCCGAAATCAATGAGTTCGAGTTCCAATTCATCAAGGTCAACATCGTCTTTGCGTGTGATGGTAAAGCAGGCTTTGCGGTCGAAGAGGAACTGCAGACAGCCTTGTGTACCGAGGTTGCCGCCATGTTTGGTGAAATAAGAGCGTATATTGGCGACAGTACGCATGTGGTTGTCGGTGGCTGTTTCCACGAAGATGGCTATTCCGTGAGGTCCGTAGCCTTCGTAGTTGATTTCTTTATAGCCTTCTGCATTCTTATCGGTGGCTTTTTTGATAGCGCGGTCGATGTTCTCTTTAGGCATGTTTTCGCGTTTGCACTGCTGTATGAGCATACGCAGACGCGGGTTGCCGTCAGGGTCGGCACCGCCTTCACGGGCTGCTATGGTGATTTCTTTTCCAAGTTTGGTGAATGTGCGAGCCATATGCCCCCAGCGTTTAAGTTTAGTCGCTTTGCGATATTCAAATGCTCTTCCCATAATATTAAGTGATTAATAAAATTTCTTTGAAGATTCGTAATTATTTTTCTCCGGGTTCTAAATCTTTGATATAAACTCTTCTTTTAGCCGTACTCGGATTGGTACCAAATACGATAGTAACACCCATTCCCACGTTCAGTCCTTGCACCTTGTATGGAACAGTAAATGATTTACCGTTGCTGCTTATGTCTGCATATGAGAAAGGTATGTAGTCGGTCATCAAAGTAAGGTTAAGTCCGTCGTAAGGCATAAAACTCAAGCCGGCACCTATGGAGTTCCAACGGGCGTTAATGAACGAGTAACTTAGTGCTAAGTTGAACCAGTTGATGGGTCGGAGTGCAAGACCGAGTGTTACCTCTTCATATACACGGCGATTGCGGAATTGAGTCTGTGAATATACACCCACACCGAACTTGTTGTCCCAGAAGTTAGCGTCCAAACCTACGTGCAAACGAGTGTTAGTCATACGATTAACGCCCATGCCTGTCTGATTGCCGACAAGACTCTCTTGGATGAAATTGGACAGGTAAAAACCAATGGTATCTACAATCGAGTTCAGTCCGTTGTTTTGTTCTTCGGCCGTGTTGCTGTTAAGCTCATTGTAGTGCATTTCCGGACCGGTATATGTCGATTCACCATTGATTGAGTAAGTTGTTGAGTTCCAATGAATAAACCCGAGGTCTGTAACTGATACTGCTATCTGGAACTGTTTGTCGGGTTTGTATGTGAAACCGAGATCAACCGCCCCGCCAAATCCTTTGGGTTTGAGAAATCCACCAACACTCTTGTCCATATTGTCAGTTATATTTCCTATGTTGTTTTTATCTATACGATCGGGCAGATTGTTAAATGGTCCTGCAATATTGACATCGCCATTGATAGAGGCTTGCAGTTCATCAGGGTACATTTTGAGATATGCCGAGTTTGTGCGTAAGTCCATAAAGGCATTACCATAAAGGAATTTCAGTTTACCGCCTACCGTCCATTGGTCGTTTATCTTGCGGCTGTAACCTCCTGACAGTTCGGTAACAACGCTGATATTCATTGCCAACGATTTGAGGTTTACCGTTCTGCCTCCCGGGTAGTCCGAACCGCTGTTTATCACGCTGTAGATATCCCCCGGCAGGGCAATTGTGCCTTCTATCCGTTCATTCAGTCCTACGTGAAAATAACCAACTGAATCTTTTGTACGCGAACCAAAATTCAGGATAGCCAATTCAGCATTAGCCATTAAGCTCAAATCTCTTCTTAGGCGTTTGTCTAATTTGTCTGTTTCTCCGGGATAAAGACCTGTAATGTACTTACCGTCTTTCTTATACACAAGGTCACTGAAAGCCAAGGCGTTATTCCCTAATGAGATAGAAGTGTAATGTATCGGAAGAATACCCACATAGACCTTGCTGACAGGCTGGAAAGCCGGATTTATCTTGTGGCGCATTGGGGCGTTCTCCAAGAAATACAAGGTATTGACTTCTTGTGCGGATATCATTGCGGTGCCTACCATAAGGAGGGCGAGAATAGCTATCAATTGTTTTTTCATAGTTGTGTCCTCCTTTGTTTAGAAAAGTTTTAATACAGCATCAATGGTTGCAGCCACACCAACTTTCACATCCAAGCCTGAACTCATACTGATAGTGGCGCTATTCGGGTTACCTTCTATCTTTGCCGCGAATACTATCTGTTTGATACTTTGCAGTTTGTTAAATTCTTCGTGAGTGACACGCAGAACGATGGTGTTGTCACCAGTCTTTGTCACATTGCCGTTGGCATCATACTCTTTTGGAGCAGGAATTTCAAGGTGGTAAGATTTAACTCCGCTTTCACCGTCAACAAGCGGCAAGTCAATCGTTTGCCCGTTTTCATCGAGGAACAAGTAGTCGCCGGAAATCTTGAAAGGAATAGAGTTTTTAGCGAAGAGATAAAGATAAATGACACCGCTGTTGATAGAGTCTAACCATTTTACAGAATTAGTTATTGAGTCGAAATTGACACTTGAGAAATCCACATCTATTGTGTCGTTATATCCGATGCTTGAACCTTCGTCAAATACAAACGGGACTACTGTAACAGCGTGCAGGTCAATCTTCGTATTGTTCACTACTCGCAGTTGCGAAGCCTTGCCTATTGAAAGGTTGTTCTTCGGCCCCACCGTAATGTCATATTCGTAGCGGATTACGTCAGGACGTATATCGAACATCTTGTCCACGTCACCTACGTGAGTGCCGGGTTTGTAGTTCTGGTAACCTACTATATATTCGTTTTTCGACCATTTGTCGTAGTCATCGTTAATTGGGTCGATTCGGGTTGTTGTCGGGTAGTCTTGGTCATATAGACGCCAGATGGTGCTTTTTTGGTCACCGTTGTCGCCAAACATAGCATATACGAAATCATCTTCGCTGAATGTGCCGTCCTCTTTCATCGGAGCGACACCAATATGCTTGAGGTTGACGTTGAGGGGGCAACCTTCTTCTGTACCGATTTGGTGTTCAGCAATGAGGCGGATTGACGGATACTTGAAGTGCATCTTGAGGTCTTTTATATCGTTCCATGCCGGCCATTCCTCTGCCAAAATGAGGGTGTCTTTGTCTTCCATCCACGTAGAGGGGTCGAAATAGCCCCAAAGAGCCTCAAAGGTAAGCAGCTCTACATTGAAGGTATAGTCAATAACTGAAGACGCGTCAACAACAAGGGGATGAGTGGTGAAAAGCGAGAACTCAATATTGAAAGTCAACTCGTTAATCATGTGGTCGCGGCGGGTGGAAGGTGTCACTCCCTCGCTTTGCATATTGATAAGGAATCTTTTAAGATTGATATAGGTTGTTTCGCCTTCAACATGGAAAGGCAGATAAACATCGTTCATATCGTTGCCTTTGAGTGTTCTGAACTCTTTGGGCATTTTCAGTTTGACCGATTGTATGTCTGCATCTTTCAGACCGAAGTTGGTTGTCAGATTGGTGCTGAATTGTGCTTTGGATATGCGCATGATATCCACGCGGTTGTCAAATTCAGGACTGTTCAAACTGTCGAGTTTGACGGTTAGTGGAAAACTGAACTTGGCAGGAGATGCTGCGGGAATGTTAATCTTGCCGTCTGTGACAGGATGTTTCAGAGTCTTGGCTTGTTCGTAGATGTTCAGTTTCTGTTCTAAAGGCAGTATGAAACCGCTGATGTTGATTGGGTGGAAATCACGTGTGATGTTGAACGTGTCGCAGAAGAACAATGTGCTGTCAGCCAGGTCTTTGAGTTGCTCGTTCTTATCGCCAGGCATTTTGGCGTACATCCATTCCAACTGATTGCTGTGTCCCGTTTTGTCGTCTATACCAAGCATCTCACTGAGTGGAGCCTTGATTGTGACAATCGGAGCGGCGATACCTGTGTTCACCGACATCGATGAATCAACCTTGTCGAGTTCAATCTTCTCCTTGCAACCAGCCATAAGCACGATTGCAGCCGACAAGAATAAAAGTTTGTTTTGTTTCATTTTTATATTGTTTAAAATGTTTATTTGCGGTATTCACCACTTTTGCGCCGCAAAAGTAAGACATTTTTTACACGTTACCAAATGAAAAAAATATGAATTTATGACAATTATTTTGTGAGAATGAAAAAAACACTCTACTTTTGCGCGATTTTTTCGGATATAGTCTCTGGCGATCAGTCATATCAATGCCCAATGACAGCGTTGGATTGTCATGACAGGCTTGAGAACAGTAGCGTACACTATAGCCGAGGTAACCATTAAATATTCATTACAATGGATTTGATGAAGATTGCCGAAGAGGCATTTGCCGGCGAGAAGAAAGAGTTTCCGGCTTTCGCTGCGGGTGACCAGATAACCGTGGCTTATCGTATTAAAGAAGGTAACAAGGAACGTATTCAGGAGTTCAGAGGAGATGTGATTGCTATTCACGGTTCAGAGAACAAGAAACGTTTCACAGTCCGCAAGATGTCGGGCAATGTCGGCGTTGAGCGTATCTTCCCGATGGACAGCCCCTTCATTGAGCGCATCACCGTCAACAAGTATGGTAAGGTTCGCCGCGCGAAACTCTATTACCTGCGTGATCTGACCGGTAAGAAAGCCCGTATCCCCGAGAGAAGAGTCAAGTAACCTCTTACTGCTCAAAAAAAGAAGATGTCTGATTGGAACACAATCAGACATCTTTCTTATATTGTTTTTTCTCTCCCAGTCCCCGCCATGGTTGTCTATATACCTATTAACTCAATGTTATGCGACAACTTTCTACATTTGGGGCGGTTGCGTTTGATAGTAACGGCATAGTGATATTATTCCGCATTCACCGCATTTGGGTTTACGTGCCTGGCATACATAGCGACCGTGCAGCAAGAGCCAATGATGTGCCTTAGGAATAAGTTCTTTGGGTATGTATTTGGTCAGTTGCGTTTCGGTTTGCAATACGTTCTTACTGTTGGTTGTCAGCCCTATTCGTTCGCTGACACGGAAGATGTGCGTATCGACCGCCATAGTCGGCTCTGACCATATAACGGCAAGCACTACATTGGCGGTTTTGCGTCCTACTCCCGGCAGAGAGGTCAGTTCGTCTAATGAGTGAGGCACTTCGCCACCATAGTCGCTGACCAGTTTCTTCGCCATCCCGACGAGGTGTTCCGCCTTGGAGTTGGGGTAACTGACCGATCGAATGTAGTGGAGCAGGTCGTCTTTGGTGGCAGCTGCCATCGCTTTTGCCGTAGGGTAGGCGGTAAGAAGGGCGGGTGTCACCATATTGACTCTTTTGTCGGTCCATTGTGCAGAGAGCATTACCGCAACGAGCAGTTCAAAAGCGTTCTTGTACTGCAGTTCCGACTCTGCCGACGGGGCGTTCGCCGCGAACCACTCCATCACTTTCTCATATCGTTTTCGTGTGGTCATATTATGATTGCTTTTTGCGTGCAAAGTACGGATTTTTATTTTGCTCCTGCCAATTTTTGGTCGTTTTTTTCGCGTATCGGCACTTTTCTTATAAATTATGCAATAAAAACACAAAAAATTAGCATAAAGCAGATGTAATGTTGTATCTTTGCCGTCAAAACGGTGGCGAAAGCAGTAACACCTCGAAAAACGCCCCGGTAAAACACCTCTACGCATATGAAAAAGAATATGTTTTTTCTTGTTGCCGTAGCCTTCGGCTTATCGGCTTGTATTGTCACCACCCCTGTTGTCACCAAGCAGCCTGCCACCGTTGTCGTCAAGCAGCCGGCTTCGACAGTCACGACAACCAATACGGTGGTCCAACAGACGAAAACCGTCTATGTAAACGCTACCTCCGACTTGAGTTATAATCTTGACCTTCAGGCAGTCGCCATCGCTTTTGCAGAAGCGCGCACTTTGGAGGAGTTCGAAAGGTTTCTCAACGACTACTCGCGCCAGATCAGCAATCTTGACCTCAACAGGGACGGCTATGTGGATTATCTCCGTGTGGTCGAGCAGATCCACAGCGGTACGCACCTCATCATCATACAGGACGTGTATGCCCTTAATGCCGCACAGGACGTGGCGACGATAGTGGTTGAGAATAACTACTACACCCAGATTATCGGCAATCCGTATTTCTACGGTGCCAATTACATCATCGAGCCGACCTTTGTGAGCCGTCCCGTCATCTACTCCCAATGGGGCGTGAACTACAGGGTCTGGACCTCGCCTTACAGTTGGAATCATTACCCCTCTTATCATCAGCATTGGGCACCGAAACCGCAACAGACCTACTATACGCACATCGACATCTACATTACCAACCATTACTATTGCTCCGATTTCGGCTATGCCACCACGTATCACTATAACAGTTACCCATCTGTCTATCAATCCTATCGGCGCAACGACTACGGCCGTCAGTACCCCGACCAGTCTTTCTCATCCCGCTCAACGACCATCAATAACGGTCTCCGTGCCTCCAATGCGAGACAACTGTCCGGCACCCGCGATATCAGTTCCACCCGCACAATTTCCGCTCGCGGCAAATCATCGTCTTCCACATCCGGAACAAGAACAAGCACAGACACAAATTCCAACTCAGGCACACGCACAAGTTCAGGTACGCGGACGAGTAGAAACACGCAGGAAGACACCAATGCAAGCACCAACACGCGCACAAATACAAATACTGACAGACGCGGAAAAGTAACTACCACAAGCCGAACAGCCAACAGTACTACAACGACTACATCGCGCACGTCCGGCAATACAACCCGCACGACTTCCATCACCCGGATGGTGGACGGCAACAAGCAGATTACCACCAATACCCGCGTGCAGGAATCGCCCACACAGACCAAGACGACGACCACCACCACCACATCCAGCCCAACCGCCACATCCACAAGGAAGGTGACCACAACTATGAAAACCGATCGCGCCGGCGAGCAGAAGTCCATCAGCAGCAACGTTTCGGAACACAGCCGCACTACAACAACGCGCTCTTCCGCAACCAGGCAATCCGCAACACAAAAACAACCAGCTACAATCACGCAACCTGCCACACAAAAACAACCAGCTGCAGTCAAGCAATCCACAGCAACAAAGCAATCCGGCGAACGCAACTCGTCTGTCAGTACCGGTTCTTCAAGAACCAGAAGATAAGACCAACAACTGAAT
>JAIKXR010000119.1 GCA_024683975.1 Paludibacteraceae bacterium | reverse complement strand
CGTTGGCTGCACCTAATGCCGCCAAAGCCTGCAATGCCATATCGGTGGTAACATAATACTTGTCTTCGCCATTGACGGGAAGCATGTTGCGCCATTCCAACTGTTTGGGGTATTCGGGTTCTACAATGTTGGTGAATTTGCCCCAAAACGCAGCGTTCTGGTAGGCGTAGCTATAGTATTTGGGTACGAGCAACTCAATGTTCTCGTAGTCGAGGTCTGTCAGTGCCGACCATACATACGGAGGAGTGGTAGAGCGGCATTCGATGTGTTTCAGAGCCGTGCAGCCTGAATAGAGCTCGTCCTGAATGCGATTGACATTCTCGCCGAAAACAATACTTTCCAATGCAGTGAAGTTCCTCAAGATGGTTCTGGGCAGTTCGGAATCATAATAGTAGTACTGTATGTTTCTGCCTTGATAGATAGTCATGAGGGACGAAGCAAGGGTCATAAACGGGTCGCCATCTTCGCCATTCTCCAGATTAATGTCACATTCAATACTGAGTGGTTTCGTACTACCTTTGATGATGATGTTTTTGAGCGGTGTTCCCTCAAAAGTGGTTTTGTCGCCCTCTATAAGTGTGACGGTAGCGGGGATGGTGAGTGAGGTCATGTCAGGGCAGTTATAGAAAGCCTTTATGCCGATAGTTGTCACAGCATACTTGGTGCCGTGATTCTCTATTGTGTCGGGGATAACCACATCGCCTTTGTAATAGCCCCATATCGGCTCATCCATCGCATCATGCGCGTACGTTACGACTGCTCCTGTTCCGTTAATGTAAAACCAGAAGCCATTCTGTTCAAAAGCTGCCATCGCGCTCAAGCTGACCAGAGCGCAGATGAAAGAAAGTAAAATTTTCTTCATAGCGTTGATTTTTTAGTTGTTAAACGTATAGATTATTAAATACTATTTTTCCACGCTGCAAATATACAACGATATCCGCGAGTTTCTATCTCAAAACGTACAATTCGACTAACAAATCGTACAAAAATCGCACAAAAACAAATGCTTTTATTGACATATTTTAGTACTTGAAAATTCGGTCAAATGGGAGAATTTTAACATCTTTATCATCTGACACAAAAAAGATTCTTAATATTTCAGACCCATTCAGCCAATTCGCGCCATATAGAAAGGATTGATAATATACGTGCTTGACATACTGACAAGCACGTATACCAACGAACTCGAATTTGCCTTTCAATGCTCCATTTGCGAGTGTCAATGTGACGAGATATCATATAACTAACATGTAAGTGAAAGAAGTAACACGGTTTATCTTGCTTCATTAGCACAAAAAAAGCACCCTGCTAAATTAAAATGATAACAACATTTGAAAATTTTGTCGTAGAGTTAATATAATGTGATACTGATATAGTCCGATTTTGCATTAGAGATAAATGCTGGTGCTAATACTTTTTCATCCGTTCGTATAACCTCTTGTTCTCCATCTTTTCCATCTTTACCATTTGCTCCAGGAACTCCGCTTGGTGCATAACCAAAACATCCACTACCATTACCATGCTTACCGCCTTGACCTCCGGCTCCGCCTTTCCCGCCTTTGCCTCCTTTCGTTATAATAGAAACATCAACTTTTTTCATTCGGTCATCCAATATGACAAGCACGTTACCCGCATTTTCACCATTCTCGCCGTTTTCCCCATTGTATCCTCTTGTTCCACAACTTCCATTTATAGTCGTTGTGGTACCATCTTTATTGGTTATAGTAAAGCTATCCATACCGCTGATACCATCAGTACCTTTCTCGCCGTCTTTTCCATTTATGCCACTCGCATCAATCACAAATGGACAAGTTACAATTTGAGAATACCCACTACGAATCTCCACTACGTGACAATAGTTCTGTCCGTTTAATCGTTTTAGGAACTTTACCACAAATATGCCGTCTTTTCCATTCCAACTGATACGGTTCGCAAAACTCACCATGAAAGGTATCTCAACGTGTTTCTCGCTTTTGCGATGCGAAAGTAAAAATTCTCCGTTAAAAGGTATGCGACCTTCCAAGTAGTCAAACGGGCTATAAGAATGAACAATTTGCTCTACTCCGCTGACACCTTCGGGAAAGTGGAAATGCTTGGACACAGGAAAGATACCAAACTGATCTTTATCCATCCGCTTCTCATTCTTCTTCAGTACTGATAATTTAATGTTTCTTGGATTGGCTGGATTGAGTCGGAAGTTCTCAATATTATCTTGTTTGGGATTGAATTTCAACATTTTTTTCTGATTTGGCCAATAAGTTCTACCTACATTCTCTGTGGGGATTCCGGGAAAGGTAATAAATAAAGAGTAATCTTTTAGCTCATTCTTACTCATTGTGATTTGAGTGATTTTGCCGTTTTTATCCACCTTACACCATTTGTCACGCATTGCCTTTATCTTGACATTCGTGCTTCTGTTTGTTTTACCTGTACTACTTTTCACTATTTCAACATTTCCCATTTTGCGTTTATCACTGAAAACAGATTGCATATCAGCCTCTAAATCTGAAGTCTGCCGCACGGGGATTTGGGTGTATCCAAGCATCGTGAGCATGGATAATATAACTATTGCATATATTCGATGTTTCATAACTATTCCATTTTTTATTTACCTATTTCGCGAATTAACATACCAGGATATATCTGTCCTCCGGAAATTTGGGTGAATGTGGTGTAATTTAGCGTACTTCCAACGGCGCCTTCCTCTACTGCCATAAAACGATTGTCCCATATCATACCTTTTTCCGGTTTAATAACAGCGACACGTCGGTAAGTCGTCTTGTTATCCACAACACTTTTCTCCAACACCTCAAACTTCGTATTCTCCGTTATACCCTCTTTCATACCAATGGGTGCTTGTATCGGAGATGTATTCGATAATTGAACCTTTATTTTAAAGGGTTCAAAATTCCGAGCTAAATTGGCAATATTCTCGTCAATAGCCCGAGTACAAGCCTTTTTAATCATCTGGTCAGGAGTGTCAAAGTTAACACCCAGAAATGAAACCTCACTTCCGCTTGACATCTGTGACCCCACATACTCCAATTTAAAAAGATGTCGATTGCGAATAAATGCATCTTTTTTCTTTGTATCGGGAACGGGCGTGTACATTTCCGTATAAAATTTATACGCTACTTCCTCATTCCATACCAGACGGTATAAATGCGTGTTCACTTTCACCTTAAAACCCTTAAGGGAATTCATTATATCTTGTACACTACTTCCTAATGCTGCAAAATCATTTGTCATATCCGTTCCGGAATAACCGGACGCAACAGCTCCCAATGTTGCTATTAAATAATAGAACACCATACCTGTTATTTGTCCAGCTTTTTCCTTATCGACATATCGGATGTCATTTACGATAACAAAAGTATTATGTATCAATTCCTCACCTGCATCTTCCAATATGGCATTTTTCCGTATTGTCTGTTGAGCAATAATTTTATCAAGTTCCGAGGCATTATACAATCCCCTTTTACGAATCAAGTCCATATTACAGACTCCTGTTTTAGGATCCCGATTGAACCAGCGGGCTACTAAATGACTCGCCACATTGTTGCGGCGCAGGAAATCCTCTCCCTTCTCTTTTTTGGGCGTACGTCGGTCTAACTGAATGATCTTTACACTCAAGTCATGATCATTGAATTTATCAGGTAAAGGCATATCCAAAAATACATCAGCAATATTAGGCCCGTAATGTTGCTCACTATGGTTGATTAAAATAGAATAGATACTATTCCGACAATAATCTTCCTCTTTAATCGTGCGTTCCTGACCATACGTGATAGTTGCCAACACGAGATATATAAATATAATAAACGTTCTTTTCATATCAATTAAGCTTTAGTAATCCCAATCCGTTTCCGGTACAATACTATCTAAGTTATAAATTCTTGAACGACGCGAAAAACGTAAACGCGCCCTAAATTTTTCCAAATCGTCAAATTTCTGTGTTGGTTTGTCACGGTAATAAAAATAGGCTGCTGCCGCCTGTTTTACATCAGTAAACATAAAAGGAACAACCTTGTTTCCATATCCGTCCAAGTATCCATACAGTTTCACATTTTCTTTTCCCAAAATATAAAAACGTCTCATTTGATTACCATGAAGTTTGGCATCTGCCTCATAGCATCCTTCATAGGCATCATGGGAAGGAGATAATTCATAATTAAGCATACAATAGAGACCAAACTCATCTCCGTATTGATAAACAAATGTTTCGTCAATAAAACTGAATAAATCATCAAAAATACAGTCCAAAATCTTCTTTCGCTGTTCGTATGCTCCCCACTTGTAATCTTTCATGACGAAAAAGACATCCTTATTTTCCATTTGGCGAATCTCATCAAAATCAAAAGGAACAATTGTTTGACCGGAGGTGTTTACCACACCCCATAATCCTCCTTTTTGTACAGCCCAATAACCTAATTTGTTCACATTAACCATGCCGCCCTGATACGAATATGGAATTACAAGTTCAAGTGCTCTGTTAACCAATCCATAGTTGTAATTCTCATCACGTACAACCATAAAGCCATTCTTGAAATCGCCACAGCCGTGGTAGGCATAGGAAGCCACTTTCTCTCCATGTCTGTTTATTACAATATCTTGAACTCCGGAAACGGAATCTGAAACGGAAATAACAGCAAAACCCTCGTGATAATTATGCGGCGTGTATTTGAAACTCACAGGAAACCATTGCTCGGGAGCTAAAGAATAGAGACGTTTCTTAATAACATCATACGACTTGAACCAAATGATTTGTTCGCTTTTCAAATCATAATATATTACACATCTTAATCCGTTCAACTTATCTTTTTTCTTACTATATAGCAGGCATTGAACATTATCGCTCGGGGTGAATTCAACATCTGACAATCCCATACTTTCTAATGATTGCTTTGGATTGGCATTCTTTCCAAAAGCACTTTTGTAAATCGTAGTTCTAATTTTGTCATTCAAAACCTGTTTGCCTTCCAAATCATAGTATGTGTTTTCTTTCTTACTATAGAAATAGCCTGAAGTGACATCTATCGTATCCGCTTTCTTTTCGTGCATTGGATAATACCCACTCTCCTCGTGCTTGAACAAGCAAATATCTTCTGCCTTGCCGCGATAAATTTCTTTCCCGTTACGGTTAAGAAGTGCCCATATAACCGATGGACTATCAATCTTATCCTTAGATTTCTTCTTCACAAACGCTTTTGCTATTCCACTTGAGTTGAAGGGATAAATAAATTCATACTCCGGTTTATGAAGCAATTGCCCGGTTTCAGATACAATGCCTTGTTTATCCTTTAGAGTTAAAATAGCCACCCCGTTCTTAAACGGTCCAATAGCATCATAATTAGGACGCAACACCTCCTCTCCTTTATTATTGACCAAGCCAAATTGATGTCCCTTTTTGACTACGGCAACTCCTTGTTCAGAAAAGATGCCAATGTAGTCGTACCTGCAGGGAATTATTAAATTGCCTTGCTGGTCTTTGTAACCGCAGAGACCATTTTTTGAAACCACAACCTCAGCAAACCCTCCACTTACGCATACAATCAATGATAGCATCATTGTAAGTATCTTTTTCATTTGTGTAGTGATAATTAGTCTTGCCTACTCACTTTTGGCTTTTCGGCATACTCCATTTTTATTCGTACATTCTTTACTTTCGAAAAGTGCTTTTTCAGCGCGTACGATGAGTACCTTGAGTGCAGTTCAAGGATTTCCCTCAACGGCAGCAGACTGTCACTTCACTTCCGTGCCGACCATATTATAGGTCTTTCCGTCGCGGATGATGAGAACCTGCCCGTCGCGGAGAATCTTGCGGCCGTCCTTCACGGCGTTCAAGCTGTTATCGTCAATACCCGTCGCCTCCTGTTTCTCGTACTGCGCGGTGACAACCATGTCTGACTTGACGTGGTCGATGGCCTTGTCCCAGCCTGTGAACGTGTAGCCCTCGCGTGCCGGATCAGACGGATAGACAGCCGATTCGTCCCAGTCAACAGTCTGCCGGGTGATTTCCGTGCCGTCCCAGTCAGCAAAAATCACGGTGTAGGTGTTGATTTCGTACTGCGCCTTGACGGTAAGGTCAGCTGTTACTTTGCTGAAGTCAGCGTCCCAACCCTTGAAGGTGTATCCTTCCACTTCGGGAGCATCGGGAGCCGTCGCTTTTTCGCCATATACCACGTTCTCTGTCTTGATAGCCGTTTCGCCGTCAAAGCCGATGAATGTCACCTTGTAGGTGTTCACATCGTAGATGGGCTTGATGTCAAGGTCGGACTTCACATGGTCGAACTCAACACTCCATGCTGTGAAGGAATGTCCTGCCCAATCCGGCAGCAGCGGCTCAACCGCCTTCTCGTTCCAGTTGACGGTCTGCGTAGTGAGCAGATTGCCTTCGTGGTCGTAGAAGCGAACGGTGTAGGTATTGACTTCATACTCCGCATTGACAGTAAGGTCAGTAGTCACTTGACTGAAGTCGGTATCCCAGCCCTTGAAGGTGTAGCCTTCCACTACCGGTGCTTCGGGAGCTACAGCAGCACCTTTCCAATCCACTGACTGTCGAGACAGTTCGTCGCCGCCTTTTCCGTAGAAGACAACCGTGTACTTGACAATCTCAAACTGCGCGGTGATGACCATATCCTCCTTCACAACGGAGTAGTCCTTGTCCCATCCGGTGAAGGTGTAGCCCTCTCGGTAGGGACTCTTGGGCGTGTCGGCACCAGTCCCCCATGCAACTGCCTGCGAGAATACCACTGTGCCATCCCAGTTCTTGAACGTGACGTTGTAATAATTGATTTCGTACACCGCATTGAGGGTGATGTCGGCGTTGACTTCGTTGAAGAAGCCGTCCCAGCCGATGAAGGTGTAGCCCTCCACTTCGGGTGCTTCGGGAGCGGTGGCGGCACCGCCCGGCGCAACCTGCTCGGTCTTGAGGGTGTTGCCTTCCGCGTCCTTGAAAGTAACTGTGTACGGGTCATGCTCAAAGGTGGCTGTCACCGTCTTGTTGTCCTCCATGGTGAAGATACGGTATGCGGTCTCACTGCCGTTCTCCCACTGCTTGAAATGGTAGTTCTCGTCAGCCTTGATGTCCAATACGATGACCGTGCCGAACGGAACAGCCTTGACATTTACCGCATCCTCAGCCAAAGTATGCGCTGTCACCGTGCCGTGGTCAGCATTTATGGTGAGTTCGTACTCGTTGATGGTGTACTGCGCCGTTATCTCCTCGTCGTCCGTGAGATTGGTCGGACTCATGGACCATCCGGCGAAGGAGTAACCTTTGCGCGTCGGCTCAAAGCCCTCTGTATCCACCGAACCGCCGTATGCAACTTTGACGGTGTGCAGCGTCGTGCCGTCCCAGTCAAGGAAGCGGATATATAGCTGTCGCGGCTCGAAGGATGCGGTGAAGGTCTCCGGTGTCTCGCCTACCGTGATGGTACGCTTGGCATCAAACGGATTGGCCTGTCCGTCGTCCCATCCGGCAAACACATAGCCTTCGGCAGGTTCCGCCTCTATCTCCGTCGTGCTGCCTTTCTCAAAGACACCCGAGCCGGTGACCGTACCCTTGCTGTCGTCTTCCGAAACGACAGTCACCTCTGTTTCGTACTCCTCAACGGTGTAGAACTCCTGCCATACGTCAGCGTACATATAGTCGTCCTGTGCGCCGAACGGCACGAACAGCTCGATCTGGCTGATGTCCACATCCTCGAACACTTCCCGTCCGCTGATGTCGGGGTGTTCGGTGGCGCGTTCGACAATCTTCTCTATCTTGGTGCAGCCCTTGAAAGCGTTCACGCCTATCTCGTCCGTGGATGCGGGTATGTCGAGCGAAGTGAGCGCGCAGTCCTGGAAGGCGCGTTCGCCGATGTCCATCAGGCCTTTCTTGAGGTTGATGCTCTCTAAAGAGGTGCATCCCATAAACGCCTCTGCGTTGATGCTTGACATATTGGACATCAGTTGTACGGTACGCAGTTGCGTGCAGCCTTTGAACGCTCTGGGGTTGATACCCATCACGGGGTACTCCAGTTCGTCGAAGGTCACTTTCTCGGGTATGACGAGGTCGGCGGGCAGGTTCTTGTAGTTGAGGTCGATATCCTCACTCTCCGGCATCACCCATGCATACTGGTAAGGTGACTCGCCCAGTTCGTAGTAGAGGCCGCCTATCTGTGCGCCCATCTCGTAGATATGGCAGAAGTCCTTCCACTCGTCCGCCGCAGCGTAAGCCGCCTTGGATCCGTAGGGCACATACAGGTCGCAGCGCACATCCTCCGGATGGTTGAACACGTTCAGTCCGGCTATGTCCAACGGTTCGTTACGCTCCGTGCGCACCACCATATAGCCGGTGAAGAACGCCTTTTCGCCTATCTCTGTCAAGGTGTAAGGCAGATGGATGAAAGACAGTCCTGTGCCGCTGAAAGCGTACTTGCCGACTTTCTTGAGCCCCTCTTGCAGTTTCATCTTACCTCTAATATAGCAGCTATAGAAGGCATAGTCCCCTATTTCTTTGATGCTATTAGGCAGCGTAACGCTTGTCACTCCAAGACAGTTGGCAAACGCATACCCGGCAACAGATGTCACCTGATAGACCTTGCCTCCGACCGTAATGTTAGACGGTATGACTATATCGCCTATGAGATCAAAGTAGTTATTGGTGCTATTGAATATTTCGGGCGCCACAGTAGCAGTACCGTTCTCCTCATCCAGCCGGTAATAAACGCCGTCAATGCAGGGGTTCTCCTCTTTGATGGCAAAGTCTTTCCACTGGTCAGCGCTCTCGTAGTTGGCTTTGCAGCCGTAGGGTACATAGAGTGTTGATTTGGCGGGGTTCATACCCTCAAAGAGGCTTACACCGATAGACATTTGTTCGGGACTCTCAGCGCGCACATACACGTTGCGTGCTATTGTGTTGTTTCTGAAGGCGTAGTCGCCTATGGCGTTCACAGCAGGGATGATAACCCAGTTGAGTTTGGTGCAGTTGTCAAACGCACCAACGCCAATCATATCGAGCGACTTGGGCAGCAGTATCTCATGCACCTGCGTACCGAAGAACGCATTGTCGCCGATAGTCTGCGTGGCATTGGAGAAATCAACTGCCGAAAGATTCGGGCAGTTACGGAACGCGTTCTGCTCGATGGTGGTCAGTTCGGGACAGTCCGTCATATACAGGGTATAAAGCGCCTCGTTGTTCTCGAACGCGCCCTCACAGATGTACTTCACCGATGCGGGTATCTTAGTCGGGCCGTGCTTGCAGTACGCCAGCGCGCCGCCTGCAATCAGGCGTGTACCATTCTCTATCTCGGGGAAGGCATAGTCCTTCAGGATATCGTCTTTGGCAGCAATCAGGCACTGGTCTTTGTGCAGCAGTCCCTGGAAATAGTTGGCGTCGTTCTGGACGAAATTGGTGAGATAGAACGCGTCCTGTCCGATAGAAGTGACGGACATCGGGATATTGAATGTCGCAAGGTTCATACAGGGTGAGAAAGCCTGTTTGCCAATGGTCATGATGCCTTCCGGCAGGGTGATGTCCGACAGGTCGTTGTTGTTTCCGCTGAAAGCGAAGTCGGCTATCGCGGTCACTTTGTATTGCGTATCGTCGTAGTCGAATGTGGCGGGGATGACATACTTCTTGTCCCATGCAAGGTCTTTGTAGTTCAAATCCCAGTCGGTGCTCTCGTAGGTGAGTGTCGCCGTACGGGCAGCCTCGTCGAGGAAGTAATAGAAGTCACCTATCTTCGTCTGGTATTCCACCATCGCGAAATTCTTCCATACGTCCGCCGCTTCGTATTTGCCGCGGTTGCCGGACGGGATATGCAAGGTCACTTTGCTCTGGTCCACATCGGCGAACACGCCCTTCTCGGCAATGTTCTGCGGATTGGTACTCAGCGTGACAATATCTTTCAGTCCCGTGCAACCGTAGAAAGCGTCTTTGCCGAGATAGCTATCTTTGGGCAGTGTGAGTGTGTCCAAATGAGTGCATCCTCTGAAGGCGGCGTCTCCGATGAAGGCAGCGGTAGCCGGCAGAACAATGTCCTCCAATGCACTACATCCATCGAAGGCAGCAGCCCCCACCGAATAGGTCTTTGACGGGTCTCCACCCCATATAACCTGTTTGAGCGACTTGCTATTCTTGAATGCCTCTGTCTCTATGTCTCTAAGCGATTGCGGAAGCTCGATGGTTTTTATATTGGAATTGGCGAAAGCACCCTGACCTATAGTTATTACGTAATAGATAACATCATCCACCTTCAACTGTTCAGGTACAGTTACATCTTCCAAATCCGCATAGTTGTTTCCGTCCTGTGTCTCGTATGTTACGATAGCGGTTCCGTTCGCATCCAATATATAGCATAAGCCATCTATTTTCACCGGTTCTTCCACAATCTGCATCTCCTGCCAATACTTTTTAGAAGCATACTTGTTTTTGGTTCCGCTCGGTACGTGTGCTGTGATTTTTCTCAAATCCACGTCACGCCATACGCCGAGAGAAGTGGCAAACTTATCA
>JAIKXR010000110.1 GCA_024683975.1 Paludibacteraceae bacterium | reverse complement strand
CAGCCGGATCAGTCTGACTGATTCAGCACTAAAAAACGACATACGCGGACCGTATGTCGTTTTTCTGTGCTGAAAACAGCGTTTCGCGGTGTTTCAGCGTATTTCGCTGTTTGGCGGAAAAGGGGGGATTCGAACCCCCGGTACAGTTACCCGTACGACAGTTTAGCAAACTGTTGGTTTAAGCCACTCACCCACCTTTCCAAAGATGTACTGACTTAAAATAAGTATCGTTCACCAAAAGCGCGGCAAAAGTACGTTGGATTTTTGATGTGACCAAATGTTTTTTGCTTTTTCTCCAAATATGACATTTTTTTTTGCGTGGTTACGGGAAAGCGAGTACTTTTGCGGTGAAGACAATAATTGTCTGACAGATGAAAAAAATGAGAGCAAAGGCTGGATGAATAACAATAAATAAACTAAACAGATATGAAAAAAGTATTATTGGCAGCGTTGATCGCTGTAGTGACATTGAGTGGTTGTTCGGTATTGGGCGGTTCGTCCTCGACAAGTAATGCCGCTTCTGCGGTTCAGTCAGCGGTTTCGGCTACGTCCAACGATGGCGTGTCGGCAGGCAGTGCCTTGAGCGCGCTTTACAAACAGTACAAGGCTGATGGCAAGTATGACTACACCAACCTGACCAATGTAATGAACACCATTAAGTTGCTGCAGAGTTGCAAGAATCTGAAGACTAATGCGAAGGACGGCCAGTACTGGAAGAGTTTTGCATCGGGTTTGATTCTGGGCTCGAACAATCTGGTTACCGAGCAGACATCCGGCATTGTGACCAACAGTTTGAGCAATTTGGTGAAGAACGTTGATACAGACAAACTGCAGTCGGCGCAGACCAACACGGTGGAAGCTGTGGGAGCCGCCAAATCAGCAGCGTCAAGCATCAGCAACATACTGGCTTTGTTCAAATAGACAGTCGCATTTACCCCGTGCGCATACGGCTTTTTACTGTTGTAGAGCCTGCGTGCTTCTTAAGGAATTGGGATATTTAAAGAGTCTTGACTTGGGGTCAAGACTCTTTTTTGTCAGTCGCAGAAATTCCACAACGTCCGCTTCCTGCCTTCTCTCCGTTCACATTGTTCCTTCCCGCATTGGGGGGAGAACTTATTTGCGAAGCACGCTTTCTAACAGTTCCGCATCGTGCCGCAATACGCTGTCATATTCCATCTGACAGCTCAGCGTGTTCAACG
This sequence comes from Paludibacteraceae bacterium, assembly GCA_024683975.1. Taxonomy (GTDB): domain Bacteria; phylum Bacteroidota; class Bacteroidia; order Bacteroidales; family Paludibacteraceae; genus Colicola. The sequence goes on along the minus strand of JAIKXR010000110.1, from coordinate 18,810 downwards.
AATGAAGCACCGTGGCATGTGAACGCTTGACAGAATTGCCTATCTCTGTAAGAGAGTGATTGGTCAGACGTTTGGCCAGATGTATAATCAACTGGCGTGCGCGAACCACATCCTTCTGCCGCGACTGGCCTAATACCGCCTTTTCCGTCACGTCCGAATGTTCGCATACAGTGCCAATGATATCAGCCATCATTATCTGTTTGGGTTCAACCTCCACAATCTGGTTGATTACCTGATTGACCAACCGTAAATCGATATCGGCATTGAGCAGTGTGGAGTAGGCCACAAGCGATGCCAGCACCCCTTCTATATCCCTTACGTTCTGGCACGCGTTCTGTGCTATATAGTCCACTATCTCGTCCGGCAACTGCATACCGTTGCAATGCATCTTGTAACGCAGAATTTCACGCCTGAGTTCGAAGTCCGGACGCTTGATCTCAACTGACAAGCCCCACTTGAAACGCGTCAACAGTCTCTCCTGCACATCGTGTATCTGCAATGGAGTCCTGTCGGAAGTCAGTATAAGTTGCTTGCGCGACTGTATAAGGTACTCGAAAATATGGAAAAAAGTGTCTTGCGTGCCCTTCAGACCTGTAAAGAACTGTATGTCATCCACTATCAGCACATCCACATTCTGATAGAACAGCAGAAAATCGGGTATGGTTTTCTGTATCGCCGCCTGCTGATATTGGAGTTTGAATGTGTTGGCACTCACATACAGAACCCGCAAACTCGGATTAAGAGCCGTTATCTCGTTACCTGTCGCATTAGCCAGATGAGTCTTCCCCACACCGCTGCCGCCATATATGAAGAACGGATTGAAAGCCGTTTTGCCTGGGTCTTTGGCTATTGCCACAGCTGCGGTACGTGCCAGGCGGTTGCTCTCGCCCATGACGAACGACTCAAACGTATATTGCTTGTTCAGTTGGGCATCCCATCGTGTGTCAAAACTCTGCCCCGTTGTTGTCACGGGTGACTGGCCTCGTGAAGTCGAAGGCACGGTCACTCCCGCACCCGAAACCGAATCTATCAGCACCCTGTACTCCAAGCGGGTCTTTTCTCCAAAAACGTGACGGATAGAGCGGCTCAGTATGTCTATATAGTTCTCCTCTATGTACTCAACTACAAACTGGCTCTTCGCGCGCAATACCAATACATCATCCTTGTAGTCTATCACCTCCAACGGTGCAAACCACGTATTAAAAGCGATACCCGACATGTTGTCACGCAATATGTCAGAGCATCGCTGCCAGAGTGAATGAGTATCGGTTTGAGACATTGTTCTTTTCCTGATTGCCGAAAAACGGGTGCAAAAGTACTGCTTTTATCCTTACCTCCAAAACGGTCATTACCTGCCAGTCTTTATAAGAAACATACTTGCTACATTTACAATATCTTGCGTGCAAACTTCTGAAAAAGAAACATTTGTGCTACTTATCAACATCTAACTGTCTGATTTCCATATCTGCTGTTTGCGTGTTCCACATTGCCTGATACCGCCTTTCTCTAGCGAAAAGCCCTATAAAGTAGGGCTTTTCGCATTTTTAGATTTGTGTAGCAATATTTAGACTAAATCTATTTAATACGGATTATTTTTTCGTTCCTTTTTCTTTCTCTTTACTCTTGTCTTTGCTGCCAAACACAGAGAAATGAACATATCGTTTAGGATTTTCTTTCAGGTCGGTGACAAGTTGGTCCACACTGACAACCGCCGAATCCAGATGGTTATAGATTGACGGGTCGTGCAGCAACAGCCCTATGGTGCTCTCTTTCGATTCAAGAGCCTGTTGCAAGCCGCCTATTGTGGCGTTTGCTTTCTTTACCACACCGGCTATGTCTGCCTCTTTGACGTTAGCCAAAACGGCATTGGCATTGTCTATCACCACGGCTGCGCTGTCGGCAATCTTCGGCAAACGCTGATGTGTCATCTGGCGTATGTCGGCGGCGCTGACAGTCAGATCCTGCGTTATGCGGTCCAAATTGCCAAGCGTGTGGCTTATATGGTCGCCCTCAAGCTGATGCTCTACTGATGACACCACACTGTCCACATGAAGCAAAACACTGTCCAAATGTGCCATAAGACCTGTCTCCAGTGTTTCCACTAATCCTTGCTCTATGCGTGTAGGCAGTGTGTCCGAGCGAAGCGGTACAACATCTTGCCCCTCGGTCACGGGTATAACCACCTCAATAGCCTTCCCGCCCATAATGCCATCGGCTACCAGAACCATTTCAGACCCTTCGGGAACAACGATGTGCTTGTCTATTGATATATTAACCTTAAAGGCATCGTGACGGCTGAAATCGTACTCAATCTTGTCAACCTGGCCTACATTGTAACCTCTTACATATACGGGAGCTTGCTCTGTCAGGCCGTTAACCCGCTCAAACACTCCTACGTAACTGCCCACAGGGGAAAATATATTCACCCCGCGCAGAAAATACATGCCGAAGTACAGCAAGAACCCGCAGACAATTGCCAGCAGAGCGACTTTGATTTCTCTTGCGTGTTTCATATTCCCAGTGTTTTTTACCAGATACTGACGCGGTTTTCAGGCTTTACATACAGCGGACTATCTTCCGTTATGTTCCATGCCTCATACCATGCGGCTATATGCGGTAGTGCGCCATTGACTCTCCATCTGCCAAGTGAGTGGGGATCGGACTTGGTACGCTGAAGGATCTCCTCCGGACGTATATTGGCTGCCCATACATTGGCGTATGCAAGGAAGAAACGTTGTGCAGGCGTGTATTGGTTTCCGTCCGGATCCATAGGGTTTTTCCCATCCTTTTTCATTGCGTTGCACAATGCCTGATAGGACACTTGCAGACCTCCGTGGTCGGCTATGTTCTCGCCCAAAGTGAAACCGCCGTTACCGTGAACACCCGGAGCCACCTCTATGCTGTCAAAGAAGTCACGCATCACTTTCGTCCTTTCGTCAAAACGGCTCTTGTCGTCTGCCGTCCACCAGTCAGACAGGTTGCCGTCCTTGTCATACTGACTGCCATAGTCGTCAAAACCGTGAGTCATCTCATGACCGATAACCACACCTATCGCGCCGTAATTGAACGCATCATCGGCGGACATGTCAAAGAAAGGATATTGCAGTAAGCCGGCAGGGAAACAGATCTCGTTAGTCGCCGGGTTGTAATAAGCATTAACCGTTTGCGGGGTCATATACCAGCGGTCACGGTCAACAGGCTTGTCCAGGTAGCTGAGCGAATACTCCTGCTCAAATTTTGCGGCACGCTGTATGTTGGCGTAATAAGGCAGGTTAATATCGATGTCAAGTTTGCTGTAATCGCGCCATTTGTCGGGATAGCCTATCTTGATATAGAAAGCGTCCAGTTTCTCTAATGCTTTGGCTTTGGTGGTGTCGGACATCCATTCGAGTGCCTGTATGCGCTCACCAAGCGACTTTTGCAGGTTATGCACAAGATCCAGCATACGCTGTTTGTTCTCCTCAGGGAAATGTTTCTTCACGTACATCTGTCCCACGGCCTCGCCAAGTGTGCCGTTAACCATTGACACGGCTCTCTTCCACAGAGGTGAAGGCTCCTCCTTGCCTGACAGCACACGGCCATAGAAGTCAAAATGTGCATTATAAAAATCTGTTGACAGATATGCGCTTGCGCCGTCCAATACCTGCCAGATAAACAGTGTCTTGATGTCCTCTATCGGCTCTTCTTCAAGCAGTTTCCCCACCTCTTGCAAGTGAGCAATCTGCCCCACTGACAGGCTGTCCGTCTCGGCATTCAAAGCACGGAGGAATATGTGCCAGTCTATCTGCGGAACAAGTTTCTGCAAGTCTTCCACCGACATCTTGTTATAGTTGGCTGTCGGGTCGCGAAGCTCCACATTGCTCTTCGCCGCCGTTGCCAGACGTGTCTCCAAGCGAAGGACAGTCTCTGCCGCCTTCTCGCAGTCCGTAAATCCGTATAGACCGAATACGCGGGCTATATGTTTCTTGTATTCATCGCGAATCATTTGTGTGTGTTCGTCTTGATCAACGTAGTAGTCTCGCTGTCCCAAAGCAAAACCTGCCTGATACTCGTTCAGTATGTTCATCGATGAGTTCATGGCGTCTGCTTCCACGTACATTGCAAACAGACCGTATTCCATTGCCGCACCGAGTTTCTCACTCAACTCACTCTTGTCTTTGATACCGGAGATATCGTCTATCGTCCTCCGGACAGGCTCTATACCCTCAATCTCACGTCTGGCGGTGTCCATTGCCAAGCGATAAACGTCCGAAATCTTTTGCTCTATTGTCCCTTTCTTTTGTTGCTGCGATGCAATCTCTTTGATGAGTTCGTTCACCTGCTCCATGCATTGCAAACCGAGTTTGTCAAACGAACCGAAACGGGCGTATTCGGCACCAAGCGGATTCGTTTTTTGCCAACCGCCTGTGGCAAACTGATAAAAGTCTTCTTGTGGCACAATCGTTGTGTCAAGGTTCTCAGGACGGATACCCGTCGTGAGAGGCTGTTTGTGGCATGCTGTTGTCATAAGCACGATAGCCCCGAGGGCTGATAATAAAAGTTTTTTCATATTATGTTGTTTTTTTTTTGATATCCCCATTGTTCTACTATCTTGTCCATTATGCAGAACACTTCATCCCGTGTGTTTGCTTGCAGCAGGGCAATGCGTGTCTGCTTAAAGTCGTGCAGGCCTTTGAGAGCCGGCGAGTTGGCAAAATGCCGTCTGCTGTGGATAATGCCTTTTCTCTCATCTCCGATGTAGGCAATGGCAGCATCCACGTGTTCTTTCAGCAGGCCGATACACCATTCCAGCGGATGTCGGGTGGTCTGACCTGTGTCAAGGTAGTCTCTTATATCCTGGAAGATCCACGGACAGCCAAAAGTGGCGCGTCCTATCATTACCGCATCCACTCCGTACCGGTCAAAGCACTCTTTCGCCCGTTCAGGAGTGGTTATGTCCCCGTTGCCGTTCACAGGTATATGCATACGGGGGTTGTTCTTCACCGCGCCTATCAGTTCCCAGTTCGCCTCACCGCTGTACATTTGCGCACGTGTCCGTCCGTGGATGGTAATCTCGCTGATCCCGCAGTCCTGCAGAGCTTCCACCAGATCAACTATGAAAGGCTGCTGATCTGTCTGTCTCAGCCATTCGTGTGACGCGGGCAGAAGGTCTTGTCCGTCCCATCCTAACCGGGTCTTTGCCGTCACAGGCAGACGGACAGCATCAACCACCGCACGGGTGATGGACAGCATCTTGGGTACGTCCCGCAGCAGTCCTGCGCCAGCCCCCTTTCCAGCCACTTTCTTGACGGGACAGCCGAAATTGATGTCGATGAAGTCGGGTCGCGCCTGTTCTACCATCTGTGCCGCATCGCGCATTGATTCGGGTTCGCGCCCGTAAATCTGAATAGCCACCGGCCGCTCCTCTTCGGCGAAACGCAGTTTGCGCATAGTCGAATTGACCTCTCTGACGAGCGCGTCGGCATTGACGAACTCCGTATAGACACGGTCGGCACCGAACCGTTTGCACTGCAGACGGAATGCGGGGTCGGTTACGTCCTCCATAGGAGCAAGATACAGCGGGTGATTCGTCACGTGGCGGAATTTATTTGGAAGGAACGGGATATTGGTATTTGAAACTCTTGCCAATCAGGAACCGGTTGCTGGCGTTGTACCATATTCCTTTCTCCGTATCGTAGGCTATCTCTACTCCTAATCCGTAGTAGCCTGACAGGGGGTTGATGTACATCATGGCTTCCGACACCTCGAACATGTCTGTGGAAGGCGTTTTGCCGCCAAGAACAAGATTGACCGCACCTGCATTGACGAGGGCGAAAGGCATGATACTGACGCTGTAACCGTTCTGTACACGGGTGTATTTGCGCATCATAGCTCCGTGGAAGGCTATCGAGTCGGCAAGATACATCTCCGCGTAGTAGTTGTTCCAAGCCTCTTCGGTGTCGCTGTTGGTGTAACTGATGGCAGCTGTAACGTGTGCTATCGCCTCGCTCTCTTTCTCTTTGTCAAGCCAGCCGCCAGTCAGTTTGTGGAAACTGCCTTCTTGCGCTGTGGACCATACGCCCGCTTCATAGGACAAGGCGCGGGACACTCCCCTGTCTTCATTCAAACCCTCGGGAGCGTAATATGCAGTGGCGGGGAAAGATATGATATAGCCGATGGCCGTTCCTTGGAACAATTCGTCTTTCAGGTAGAAGCCCTCGGAGAAAAGACTCAGGGTGGCATCCACAACGTATGCCCGCAGGGGGATGATGTCGCCGTTTTCGTCTTCGTAAGTGAACGCGTCGTCAACCAGCGTGTAAGCGCTCCAGTCCCCATTGCGGAGCTGGTAGGAAACAGTTGCGTAGGGGAAAGTCAGCGTCTCGACCACGGAGAACACCTCCACCTTGCAGATGGCTGATTGCATCGTGACAGTGTCCGTAACGGTAAGTTGTGTGATACCTGTGTTCTGTGCGGTGAGTTGCAGGGTGTTGCCTGTCAGTTTGGCGTTCACGATGCCTTCCGGGTAGGCTTTCACACTGTATCCGCCGTCTTCGGGCATAATGGTCACGGTATGCAGGGTGGGCAGCTCCTCCTTCTGATTCTCGTCCCAAGTGATCTGAACCATACGTATGTCCGTTTCGCTCAAGCGGACAGCCGCAACGGTGTCTTTGTCATTCTGCCTGTTGTCGGGTTCATTGACATCTTTTTTGCAGCCTGTTGCCAGCACAAGCAACATGGAAATGAAAAAAACAAGATTCTTTCTCATAGCGGTGTTTGTTGTGGTTATTGTTTGAGGTCGGGGTATTGGATGCGGTGGTGGTACATTGATTTGAGCCTTTCTTTGAAGACCTGTTTGATGCGGCTCAGGTCGTTGAATGTGAGCGGTGTTTCCGCCAACTGCCCGTCCTCTATCTGGTAGGCGACCATCTGCTCGACCATGTCGTTGAGGCTCTGCTCGGTGTAGCTGTCAAGTGTTCTCGACCGCGCTTCTATTGCGTCTGCCATCATCAGTATGGCAGTCTCTTTGGTCTCAGGCTTGGGACCTGCATACCTGAAATCCTCCTCATGTATGTGTGAACCGGGGTCAAGTCCTTCAGATTTAAGCCTGTTAACCTCCGAGTTGTAAAAATATCTCACTAACGATGTCCCGTGATGGGTTCTGATGAACATCCTCACCACGTCCGGCAGTCTGTGTTCTCTGGCGTATCTCTCGCCGTCCTCCACATGTGCGATCACAGCTCGTGCCGCGTCTCTGTTGCTCATTGCCAGCAAAGGATTCTCACCGCCGTTCTGATTCTCTATAAACCACGTTGGATGTGCCAGTTTGCCGATGTCGTGATACAATGCTGCTGTACGCATCAACAACGCGTCTGCATTGATACTCTTGGCGGCCTCCGACGCAAGATTGCTGACTTGCAGCGAGTGCTGAAAAGTACCCGGAGCCTTTTCGGCAAACGTCTGCATCAAATCCGAATTGATATTGCTCAGTTCAACCAACGTCAGACTGCTAACCAGTCTGAACATCTTCTCAAACAGATAGACAAGACTGTAAACAGTTATAATCAACAGCCCGTTCAACGCAAAATACAAGAATATATGCAAATCTATACGGCTCACATCACCCGTCAGCGCCAAGTGGTACAATGTATAGACAAATGCGTATGTCAGCAGTATATAGATGGCAGTGAATGCCAGTTGTGACCGTCTTGTCAAGTCCTTGAGCGATACAACTGCCACCATTCCGGTCGGCAGTTGGAGAAGCAGGAACAAGAATGGGTCAGGCACCGACAGTGACACCAGCATAACCGTTGTCAAATGTACAAAATATGCTGTGCGTGAATCGTAGAACATCCTTATCAGTATAGGTATCCACGTGAACGGAAGTATATAGACAAGTGATGCGTCGGTCAGCCGCAGTACCAATGCTGACAGCATCTCCATCAACGCTATCAGCAGGCAGAAAAACATCGGCGCACGGGTCTGCTCCCACAAAGGCTTGCGGAATGTAATCAGATAGAGGACAAACAACCCCACAAACACCAACGCCAACAGCGTCCTGCCCGTATATGACCACACCACGTGCTGACGCGACAACCCGCGCTGGTCGTATATCCTGTTCAGCGAACTCAAACGCTGATAAACTTCAGGCGTTATCTGTTCGCCGTATTTAACTATCGTCTCACCTTTCATCACCGCGCCTTCCGTCAGCGAGACAGACTCTGTTATGCCCTTGTAAACTTCCGCAGTTGTCACGCTGTCAAACTGCAAATTAACATCCATCTCCCTGCCGGTCTGCTCAAAAGCCATCTTCGGGGTGTAAATCTGAGACAGCGGAATGGCTTTGGTCCTATGCCGGTTATTCACTATCGTTATATGGTCATAACCGCCTTTCTCCACCTCTCTCATATCTTTGGCTGACAGGATAGGAACGCTTTGTTTGTTGTAGCTCACCCACCTATAGCACGGCGCGTATGATTCCAAAGCCTTTTGCCGCTCTTGTTTTACTTTCTCTTCGTCCTTATACAGCGGATAATCCCATTCTGCCGTCAGCGTCTCGTAAGTCCATGTCTTTCCCTCCTCATAATGATATGGAAAAGCGTCATCAGGAGTAGGCTGGAGCAACAGACTGAGTAACGCGACAGCCGCAAAAACTATCACGTTCAACGTTGTTGATGCCACTGACGAGCGTTCATTGTCTATATTGATTGAAGAAAATTGCATAACCTCTTATCTGTGTTTTTCAAAGAATGTGCGCATACGGTCACGGCACTCGTCCTCCTTCACCCCTTTCGTCACTTTGCATTTTGGGTGCAATGCCTTCGGAGCATAAGTCTGATAACCACGCTTTGGGTCATCTGTCCCAAATACCAGACGCTCCACCTGAGCCCAGCCGATTGCTCCTGCACACATGACGCACGGCTCAACTGTAACATATAACGTGCATTTGGTAAGGTACTTGCCTCCTAACGTCTGTGCTGCGGCAGTTATGGCTTGTATCTCTGCGTGAGCAGTCACGTCTTGCAGGGTTTCCGTCAGGTTATGCCCCCTGCCAGTCACGCGACCTTCACACACAATCACACAACCAACCGGCACCTCGCCCGCCTCAAATGCCTTGTCTGCCTCAGCAAGAGCCATCAACATGTATCTCTCGTCATCCGTCATAGCTTGTTCTTATGACAAATCTGGTTCGTTTGTTTGTGGTTCCCGAATATATACGCCTGTTCAGGGTGATTCTCTAAATAATTGCCTATCACAACTATATCTGCACCGGCCTCGTATGCCTGCTCCATCTGTTCCCGCGTACATATACCTCCGCCGACTATCAACGGCACATCCACTTCTTTTCTTACAGCACTTATTATTTCTTTTCTCACAGGAACAGCCGCACCGCTGCCGGCCTCAAGGTATATAAGTCTTTTACCCAGCAAGCAGCAAGCAATCGCTGTGTCCACTATCTTCTCTGTCTCTGTCTGGCGCAAAGCCTCCGCCCCTGACACCTTTTGCACGCTGCTTTCACGCCCGCCGTCTATCAGTATATACCCCATCGGTATCGTCTCCACACCAGACTCTTTTATCTTCCGCGCTGCGGCTATATGTCTCCCTGCCAGCATCTCCGCGTCCTTGCTCGTCATCACTGACAGAAACAGTAATGCGTCTGCCTCCTTCGTGAATTGTTTAGGACTGCCCGGGAAAAGTACCACAGGCTTGTTCGTCATGCCCTTTATCCGTCTCACCGTCCGCTCTGTCATCTCACCTGTTGCTGTACTGCCGCCAACCAGCAGAAAGTCCGCCACCCCTATGCGCCTGAGCAAACTAACGTGATCGGCTGCCTTCTCAGGGTCAATCAGCACTCCTAACAAACGTCCTTTCTGTATGTAATCCTCCACTCTCATTTGTCGCTCCACTTAAACGACTCAATCAGGGTCACCATATCTTCTCTTACGAATGCCGCCACCGGCGCTATGCTGTCCTCATTGGGTATGTTGCTGAAATACACGGCCCCCCTGAAGAAGTGCCTTACCGAATCGGTCAGAACAAACTGCATAGTCGTTGCTGTATTTCCCGCAAAATCAAATGTCAGTCCATATACACGCTCATCAGGATTGGAATATGCCCTTTCGGGGATAGCCGATGCCTTTATCGTATGCTTATAGACGAACTCCATCGCATCGTCCGACAATGCCTTCAAGTCCCCGTTCACCCGTCTATAACTGCAATGTACCTTTGCCTTCCATTGCGGATACATTATGTCAATCCAATACTGCCCGCCGTCATGTGGCTTGACTTCAGCATAGTCCGACAGCAGAAAACTGTACGGCAATGCCGGTACGTCACCTTCATCACCCGAATAAGAATGGTACTTGTGTTCAGGCAGATCAATACGAAAATAACCGTACTCCTTCGGCATGGTCGGTTTTCCGCATCCCGCCATCATAACCGTCAGCAATATAATTATACCCCTGTTCACTATTGACTTTTCACTCGTTACTCGTACTCCTCTGTTTTTCTCCATGAAAACAGTATAAAACAGCGATGTGCAGTATGTGATTCTCCTGTCTTTGCTCTTTGGCCGGCTAATCCCCTTTGTCATAGAAGGCCCTTTGTGTCGGATCCTGACGGTCGCGTTCCAACTGTTCGTTTATGCGTTTCCTGCCAAACTTGAACATCCTGAAAAAGAATATATAGAACACAATTACAAGCATTGTTGACCATCCAGGTTCTGCTTTTGACGCAAATAGCAGTCCGTCATATATCCCGTGTAGCAGTACAGGGGCAAAATATACAGCCAGTGCCGTCTTTATATCTGCCGTGTCAAAATACAGACGTGAGTAGAAATAACCCATCGCTACAGCAAACAGGAAATGTCCGGGGACAGCAAAAATGGCACGGGCCATCGCTACCGGTACCCATACCTGATGGGCAACCAAGTAAATAATGTTCTCTGATGCCGCAAAGCCCATTCCTACACACGTTGCATACACTATCCCGTCAAAACGCTCGTCAAAGTCAGGATTGCTTCGCAGCAACAAGTACAGCATCAGCAGTTTGGCTGCTTCCTCAGGCATGGCTGCCACCACAAATGCCTCTATCATCGCCCCTGCCCAACCTTCTGGCATAGTTCCGATAACCCATTGGATAACAATCTCCAGCAGTATGGCTATAATAGCAGCCACCACGCCGTATGCAAAGCCGCGGACAATCTGGATAAGCGGCTCACGCTGGTACTTGTCCTTAATGTAGATATATACGATAATCAGTATCGCCGGCAGCACTCCCGCAAAAATCAGCAACAGCAAATCGTCCGTGTTGGCAAAATTAGGTTGTTCATTCATTATATTGTAATTTTTAGAATTGTAATGCAATCTTGGCTCCGACCAGCCACATGGTTGTCCCGACTTTGTGGGCGTATCCATCATTCCCTATCATTTCAATGCGTGTTCGCTCAGTTTGTACAAACTGAGCCGTTATGCCCGCAAAAAAGTCACTCTGTTGAGTCATTCTTATCCTTCCGCCCACTGCTAACGAACCGGTTATCCCGCCCTTATTACCTTTCGTGGCTATGGCATAGCCAAGCGAACTGTCAATCTCCGCGCAATATCTTTTGGCGGTTTCCATTGGTATAGGAACTGCCGCCACTGCCTGTATCGGGAAGAAATGTGCCGAAGGGGAAAGAAAAGCGCCCGCATAACCTATGCTGCCACCCAGAAAGATGTTCTTCCCGCCGATTTGACGAGTACCCATCTGTATTTCCGCCGTTGTCATTCCTCCGCATTTTTCGTCTCTCACTGCCGACAAACCGCCGCTTAACGCTATCCTGAAAGCAATGCGCGGAACAGTATTGCCTTGTCTGACTTCCATCTCCGCCTCTTCTTCCACCTCATCGGTCTCTATATTGACCACTTCGTCCATCGGAATCTGAAACTTCTGCCCCTGTTGCGTCTCAAAAAGCATTATCCCGTCTTTTTGTGCCAGAACAGTACCTGTCAATCGCTTGCCCGAACGGAGAGTGACTCGTTCCGCATACAACACCGGTATAGTCAGCAGCACAAAAAACACATATACAAGCAGCCTGTGCATATAACTGTTATTCAGCGTTTTCTACCAATCGGAAATCAATCTGTCTTAGTTGCACATCCGCTCTCACGCACCTCACTCTCACCTTGTCGCCAAGCGTATAAACTCTCTCTTCAGGTGTGTAATTCGTTTCAGGCATTTTCTTTTTACGTCTGCCTTTGTACGCCACTGCCTGCAGGCAGCAGTTCTTCTCATCGTAATTCAAAAACATTCCGGGACAGATGGTATTGAGAGGCACTAACCCGTCACAGCGCGAATCGTTAAGCGTCACAAACAATCCGAAGTCTGTCACACCCGATATATATCCGTCAAACTCCTCGCCTACATGGGTCTTTATCCATCTTGCCTGCATCTCTTTTATCGAATCTCTCTCTGCCTGCGCCGCCGCCTGTTCTTGTTCCGAACAATGTTTGCAAGCCTCCTCCCAGTCGTCTGTTCCCAAACGCTTGCGCTCACCCAGTAAGTAACGCGACACCAACCTGTGAACCATCATGTCAGGATAGCGGCGGATAGGGGAAGTAAAATGTGTGTAACAGTCAAACGCCAACCCGTAATGACCTATGTTGTCGGTCGAATAGACAGCTTTCGCCATCGCTCTGATGGTCAGCAGTTGCTCGGTAAAAGCAGGCAGCCTGTCGCCCATGCGTTTCTTGAAACGCTCCAGCATGTCAAGTTTCTCCTCATTGGGCTTGTCGTGTACGCGATAGACCATCGTCTTGCCCGTCCGCGCCATCTGTTCCGCTACGGTCCGGTTGGCAAGCAGCATGAACTCCTCTATCAGGTGGTTGGACTCCTGCGGCTCCGTAAAATACACTTCAACGGGATTACCCTCCTCGTCAAGTCTGAAATGCGGCTCTTCCTGCTCAATCATCAATGCTCCCTGACGTTCCCTCGCACGACGTAATATGATTGCCAACCCATTGAGCGTCTTCAGGGCGGCGCGCAGCTCATCCGCATTATCCCCTATGCCTTCTGGCTCTTTGTCTTCCAACAACGCTTGGGCCTGCCCGTATGTCAACCTGTAATCCGAACAGATAACCGTCCTGCTCACTTTGGCACGCAAGACCTCCGACCTGCTGTTCATGTTGAAAATCACCGACATGCACAATTTGTCTTCCTTCGGCCGAAGCGAACACAAATCGTTGCACAACTCCTCAGGCAGCATCGGTATCACTCTGTCAACAAGATACACACTTGTCGCTTTGTCGTATGCCTCTTTGTCTGTGTCGTCACCGGGCTTGACATAGTGGGTCACATCCGCTATATGCACACCTATGCGGTAATTGCCGTCTTCTGTCTGTTCCAACGACAAAGCATCGTCAAAATCCTTTGCATCCGCAGGATCAATGGTAAAAGTCAACACCCCGCGAAAATCACGGCGGCGTAATATCTCTTCTTCTGTTATTGCCATAATTCGCGCAAAAGTAAGACAAAATTTGCATACAAACAATTTTATGCGTACCTTTGCACGATTTTTTCGCTTCATAACAAACGAAATAACAGTTCATTACTGCCGCTTGTATATCGGCATAGATGATGGCGGATAAACTTAAATGTCTGAAAAACAAATCTTTCAATTTATTGATATGACTAAAATTAAAGTGAACAACGTTAACCAGCCGTCTTGGAAAGACGTTACGGTTCAAGCCAATCTCCCTGAGAGTCTCAAAAAATTACAGGAAATTGCATACAACCTATGGTGGGTATGGAATAGTGACGCTAAAAACATCTTCCGGTACATCGACCTTGATGTGTGGCACAAAGCACAGTCGAACCCGATCATGCTTCTCAATATGATGAGTTATGACAAGATGCTGGAACTATCCAAAGACAAACAATTTATGCAGCAGCTGGACAATACGTACAAGGAGTTTCGCGCATATATGGACGTGAAACCTGATACCAAAAGACCGTCTGTTGCATATTTTTCTATGGAGTATGGTCTCACCCATATCCTCAAAATTTATTCCGGAGGTCTCGGAATCCTTGCAGGCGACTACCTCAAAGAGGCATCCGACCAGAACATCAATATGACCGCCATAGGTTTCCTCTATCGTTATGGCTACTTTACACAGACCCTCTCGCCGGAAGGACAGCAGATCGCCAACTACGAAGCGCAAAACTTCAGCAATCTGCCGCTCACCCAAGTCAAGGAAGCCGACGGACAACCCGTAAAAATAGAAGTGCCTTACCCCGACCGGACTGTATATGCCTATCTCTGGAAAGTGGCTGTCGGACGTATATCACTCTATCTGCTTGATACTGACAACGAACTTAACTCCGAATGGGACCGGCAGATAACCCACCAACTCTACGGTGGTGACTGGGAAAACCGTATCAAACAAGAGATAATGCTCGGTATAGGCGGTATGCTCGCTCTCAAGAAATTAGGCATACGAAAAGACGTTTACCACTGTAACGAAGGTCACGCCGCACTAATGGGACTCCAACGCCTCGTTGACCTCGTGCAGGACGAACATCTGAATTTCAATCAGGCGCTCGAAGTGGTCCGCTCTTCAGGTCTTTATACATGCCATACCCCTGTTCCCGCAGGACACGACTACTTTGAAGAGGGACTCTTCTATAAATATATGGGCGAATATGCTCCAAGGCTCGGTATCGAATGGAAAGACCTTATCGGACTCGGCAGACAGAATCCGGAGGACAACAACGAGAAGTTCTCCATGTCCGTCTTCGCCCTCAACACCTGCCAGGAAGCCAACGGTGTGAGCGAACTTCACGGCGAAGTGAGCCGCAAAATGTTCGCACCCATCTGGCAAGGCTACTTCCCTGAAGAACTTCACGTCGGCTATGTTACCAATGGCGTTCACATGCCTACCTGGGCTGCATCCGACTGGAAAGCTCTATACAAAAAGACATTCCCCAAAAACTGGTGGAACGACCAGTCCAACCCCAAAATGTGGCAACCTTATCAGGAACTGTCGGATGAGGTTATATGGAACACCCGTATGACGCTTAAAGTCAAACTAATAGACTATATAAGAGAGAAATTCCGTGAAGACTGGATGAAGTCGCAGGGTGACCCCGCACGCATAGTCAAAGCCGTCAATGAGATGAAAGCCAAAAACCTTATCATCGGTTTCGGACGCCGCTTCGCTACTTACAAACGCGCACACTTGCTCTTCAACGACTTGGAGCGCCTCAAACGCCTCGTCAACAACCCCGACTACCCGGTACAGTTCCTCTTCACAGGAAAAGCACACCCTGCTGACGGCGCGGGACAAGGACTGATAAAGCGTATTATTGAGGTGAGCCGTATGCCTGAATTCCTCGGAAAAATAATCTTCCTCGAAAACTATGACATGCGCCTTGCCAAACGTCTTGTCAGCGGCGTTGACATCTGGCTCAACACGCCTACCCGTCCTCTCGAGGCCAGCGGTACAAGCGGAGAGAAAGCACAAATGAACGGTGTGCTCAATTTCTCCGTGTTAGACGGCTGGTGGAAGGAAGGCTATGTGGAAGGCGCAGGATGGGCTCTCACAGACAAACGCACCTATGAGAACCAGGCGCACCAGGACCAGCTTGATGCCGCCACCATCTACCAGATGCTTGAAAACGAAATCATCCCCATGTACTATGACAAAAACGAGCAGGGGTATTCGCCGCGTTGGATCCAGGTGATCAAAAACTCTATTACCAAAATAACCCCGCATTTCACTACCAAGAGGATGATGGACGACTATTTCGACAAGTTCTACAACAAGTTGGCTTCACGTCACGCCTTCCTGACAGCCGACAACTACCAGGCGGCACGCTCCATCGCCGCTTGGAAGGAAAATATGGCTGCCAACTGGGACAATATCGAAGTGGTTTCAATCCAAGCCGGTGATATGACGCAACACCAGCCCAGCGTTGGCGAAACACACAAAGTGGAAGTTGTCCTTGACACACACGAGCTGCACGACAACGGGCTTGGTATTGACCTTGTAGCTGTCCGTACATCGCAGCATAACAACGACAAACTCTATGATGTCCGTCCGTTGGAACTGGTCAAAGCGGAAGGATCACGGCTCACCTTCGCTATTGAGTACCGCTTCGACTACGCCGGCGCGATGAAATTCGGACTGCGTATGTACCCCAAGAACGACCTGCTGCCGCATCGTATGGACTTCTGCTACGTACGCTGGATAGGCTGAAACTTTAATAATTAAGAATCCCGCAAAAAGTTAATCAATATGAACAAACGCTTGTTTTTGACATTGGCAGCCTCATTGGTTATTTCGTCAGGCTGTATTATGGCGGACAATAAAGCCGCAGTCGCCAATCCCTCTTCTGTTCAACTTCGTGCTGACAATATTGACGAAGTGGTTCGCACTATGACTCTTGAGGAGAAAGCCCGCCTGCTCGTTGGTGTGGCGGACGAAGACTACGAACCCGGTACCGCCGGCAGACAGACACAGTTCGTCTATGGTGCCGCCGGCATAACCTACGCACTGCCGCAGTACGGTATTCCGTCCACTTTGTCCTGCGACGGACCTGCAGGCGTTCATATTGATTCGGTGCGCCCTGACGACAACCGCAGGTTCTTCGCCACAGGTTTCCCCATCGCTTCCTGCCTGGCTGCAACGTGGAATACCGAATTAGTTGAAAACGTTGGCAAGGCCATGGGTAACGAAACACTGGAATACGGATGCGACCTTATTCTTGGCCCCGGACTCAACATACATCGCAACCCTCTCTGCGGACGCAACTTCGAGTACTACAGTGAAGACCCGTATGTCACAGGCGTCATCGGTGCCGCTATGGTCAATGGTATTCAGTCGCAAGGCGTAGGCGCATGTCCGAAACATTATGCCGTCAATTCGCAGGAAACAGAACGTTTCAGCGTTGACGAACAGGTCAGCGAACGCGCTCTCCGCGAGATTTACCTGCGTGGCTTCGAGCGTATGGTTCGCGAAGCGCATCCATGGTCTATCATGTCCGCTTACAACCGCGTCAACGGAGTTTATGCCCAGTGCAACAAACTGCTGCTCACCGATATTCTGCGCGATGACTGGGGCTTCAATGGCATAGTCATCACCGACTGGATTGGCAAGCGTGCCGACCTGCCTGTAGAAGATGCAATAAAGGCAGGTAACGAAGTGATGATGCCCGGTTATCCTGTTCAGATTGAAGACATTATGGCTGCCGTTAAGGACGGTCGCCTTCCTATGGAAGACCTGGATCGCAGTGTGCGCCGCACGCTTGAGTTCATCGTCAAAACCCCGCGTTTCAAGAACTACCACTATAGCGAAGCTCCGGATCGTGCCGCACACAGTGCCATCACACGACAGGCAGGTACCGAAGGTATGGTTCTGCTCAAGAACAACGGCGTGCTGCCTATGCAGACAACAGGCAGAGACACAATCGCACTCTTCGGTGTTAACAGCTACGACTTCCTTTCGGGCGGTGTAGGATCAGGTTGCGTGAATGTGGAAAAAGTGGTGGACATGGTTGCCGGACTCAAAGCACAGGGTATCTCTACCACTCCCACTCTCACTGACATCTATCAGAAATACGTTCAGTATGCGCGTGTCAAACTGATGGTGGACAAGAACCCGCTCATGTGGTTCCTTGACCAGGGACAGCCCAAACTGGACGAGATAGAGATAACCGAGCGTTGCATGCGTCACGAAGCGGAACACGCCTCCGCCGCCATCATCACCATCGCCCGTCAGGCGGGTGAGGGTATAGACCGGCAGATTGACGGTGAGTTCACTCTGACAGACCTTGAACAGACGATGATCCAGCGCGTCAGCGACATCTTCCACGAGGCAAATAAACCCGTCATTGTTGTTATCAACTCGGGTTCGGTTATCGAGACCGTTTCATGGCGTGACAAAGTGGATGCTATCCTTATGGCATGGCAGCCCGGTCAGGAAGGCGGCAATGCCGTGGCTGACGTACTTACCGGCAAGGTCAGCCCCAGCGGCAGACTGACTATGACGTGGCCCGTGTCGGTCTATGACCATTGGTCCACACGCAACTTCCCGCAGGACTACGACATGTACTCCTACCAGCGTCTCCAGCAGCGGCACCGCCCCATCAAGGGCATAACCTACACCAAGCACGAAGAGGGTATCTATGTCGGCTATCGATATTTTGACACTTACAACAAACAGGTGGCTTACCCGTTCGGTTATGGTTTGAGTTACACCACTTTTGAGTACGCCCAGCCCAAAGTCAAAATGCAAAACGATGTTCTGACTGTTACGGTTACGGTAACCAATACAGGCAAGACGGCAGGAAAAGAGGTGGTGCAGGTTTATGTCCATGCGCCCGAGGGAGGTATGGACAAACCCGAAAAGGAACTGCGCGCCTTCGCCAAGACCCGTCTGTTGAACGCGGGGGAGAAAGAGACGCTGACAATGGAAATCAAGAAAGCAGATCTCGCATCGTGGGACGAAACGGTTCACGCGTGGAAAGTTGATGCAGGCGAATACACCGTTATGGTGGCGGCCAACGTGAACGATGTACGCGGCAGTGCCACGGTGAAAATCAAATAAGAGTGGAACATAAAAGCCAATCGCTGTCTGACAACTTATTGTCAGACAGCGATTGGCTTTTGAAGGTACATATCAGATGTTTAGTGTCTACTTTTTGGGCGGTACAAATTGTTGCCCCATAAAAAGTGGACACAATGATGGAGAAAAAAAATAAAAGTATTACCTTTGCCGAGTGAATCATTGGTTATGCCTTTGTAGTAAGGGCGTAGCTCGAACGTAAAAGGCATAACCAATGGCGGCAAAATATACC
>JAIKXR010000070.1 GCA_024683975.1 Paludibacteraceae bacterium | reverse complement strand
ATTCTTCTTGATCTGCAGTTCCACCAGTTTGCCGGTCAGCACCACTTCGCCGAGGTCTTGTCCCGGATTGGCTTCTACCACAACTTTCACACCTTTCTCCAAAGGCAGTTGCTGGCTGTTATGGAAATAGCCCTTACGCGTATTCTTGAACTGCACCTCAACGAGGTCGGTCAGTTGGGTATTCTCCGGCAGGTCGGACAACCAGTCACTCACGGGCAACATATGCGCCGAGTTACGCTTGGTAGCACTGGCTCCCAATTCGTGATTAGCCGCTCCTATCGTATATTTCTTCATATCTTCGGTTTTTTAATCAATACAATCATTTGCAGGCAAAGGTCAAAAAATATCATCTTGGCATTGCCGTTTTGCTCTATCTGTCGCTCCGCAAGGTCCAGTTGGTTCATGATGGCCTCCACATTGCCGTTATGGATGAAGGGCGCGAACTTATCGGAGAAAGCGCGTTCGGCTTCCATCTGGTAGTTCAGTTCGGGTTGCGCCATATTGCGGATATAATTCTCCCGTATCTGCTGCTGCGCATACTGCAGAAAATGCTTCTGCCGTTCGCGTCCCACCTTACTGTCCGCCATGTCGAGACTCCATTGGCGCAAGCGCTTGAGCGATTCGTATTTCTTCTGCGGGTCCTGCAGCACGCCTACAGTATAGGCATCGCGAAAAAGTGCGATGAAATCGCGCAGTTCTTGCTGTTCCTCTTCGGAGTCACCGGCTTTTTTGAGTGCCGCCAGATAACTACCGTTGGCGATACGCGCGATGTCCATAGCCTGCGTGGCATTAAGTCCTTTCTGCCGCAAAGCCTCAGCGATCGTCTCATTCTCCATACGCGGCACTTGTATCGTCTGCACACGTGACTGGATAGTGGCTAACAGCTGTTCCGGATGCTCCGAGACCATCAGGAAGACGGTCTTGGCAGCCGGTTCTTCGAGGATTTTCAGTAACTTGTTCGCCGAGGCGATATTCATCTTCTCCGGTTGCCAGATGATCATTACCTTGTATCCTTCGCCGTAGGCTTTGAGGCTGAGTTTGCGCAGAATCTCCCCACTCTCTTTCTCGTATATCATGCTCTGCTTGGTCTCCACGCCCAGCGCCTCATGCCAGTCTTCGAGGTCGAAAAAATGCTTGTTGAGGATGATCTCACGCCAAGGCTCGAGGAACGCATCACAAGTGTCTCCGGCATCGGTCTTGACGATCGGGAAGACGAAATGCAGGTCGGGGTGCTGCAGCTTCTCGAACTGCAGACAAGTCGGACAAACGCCGCAGCTGTCGCTCTCCGTGCGATGCGGACAATTCAGATATTGGGCATAGGCAAGCGCCAACTGCAACTTACCGATACCGGATATACCTGTAAACAACTGCGCATGAGGTATTCGTCCCTCACGCACAGCCTGACGAAGTTGCTGCTTCGTCGCCTCTTGTCCTATTATCTCCCGGAAAAGCAATTTTGAATTCTTAATTCTTGATTTTTAATTCAGCCCGCAGCGCTTCTACCATCTCGGCATATTCGGCATCGCTCAGATAGACCTTACCCGGGTTCATCTGGAAGGTTCCTCCATAATCCGGTCCGTCCACATATTTGGGTGCGAGGTGGAAATGGAGGTGACTTAACTTATCGGAATAAGCGCCGTAGTTGATTTTCTCCGGTTTGAACAGTTTCTGCATAGCGCGTGTCACATCTGCGACATCGGCCATGAAGAGGTTACGCTGCTCGTCGTCCAGTTCGTTGAGGTCGTTCACATGCTTGTCGTACGCCACGAGACAACGGCCGTGATAGGTCTGCTCCTTAAATACGAACGCGCGCGACACGCGTAGGTGCGCGATTTCTATCATCAGATTGTGCAGGGTCTCATTGTTGGTGCAATAGAGACAGTCTTTCGGATTGGAATACATGGTGATTTATTGGTAATTTGTTATTTATTATTTGTTATTTATTATTTGCTATTTATTATTTAATTCTCCCTTCTATGACGGCATTACGCACAGCCTCGATAGCCTCGTTGGCGTCCGTATATTGCTTGAGGTCGATGGGTTTGCCTACATGCATGTGCACAGGATGACGACGCACGAAGGGTTTGCCTTTCGGCAGCACTTCAAAACATCCATCGAGCGACAACGGTATAACGGGCAGGCCGAGGTCCCATGCTATCTGGAAGGCACCGCGTTTGAAACGCCCCACTTCGCCATTGAGCGAACGGGTTCCTTC
This sequence comes from Paludibacteraceae bacterium, assembly GCA_024683975.1. GTDB lineage: Bacteria > Bacteroidota > Bacteroidia > Bacteroidales > Paludibacteraceae > Colicola. Next base: position 1,704 of record JAIKXR010000070.1, on the reverse strand, counting down.
CGGGAAGATGACCGTGCAGACGCCGTTCACCAGTTGTTTCTCTACGTCTTTGAGGCTCTCCATAGCGGCTTTAGCATTACGACGGTCCACGAAAATATGTCCGGCAGCCTTACAGGCTGTGCCCACGAACGGCACTTTGCGCAATTCCGCTTTCATCAGCCATTTGAAGATGACCGGCAGCCAGCCATAGACCAACCACACGTCGAACATCGACTGGTGGTTCGCTACGAACACATAACTCTGTCCGGGCTTGATATGCTCGAGGCCGTCAACGGAAACGGGCAGGAACATCAACCAGAAGGCCGAACGCGACCAGAACTGCTGCTCTTTATGCACAAACTCGGCATTGCGGAAGGGGACAAAGATAATCGTGAAGATAGCCGTGAAGATGGTGATTACCAGGAATATCGGCCAAGCAATCAGATATTGCCACAACCAATAAAAAGGACGAAGTATATATTTCATAACCTTAACCTTTAACCTCTAACCTTTAACCTTTACTCCTTATCATATTTCTGCATGAACCCGCGGTAGAGTGCGCATATACGGCGAATCTCTTCCCACTGTTCATCCGGAAGTTTGGTACCTACCACTTCGACCACGCGGCCCGCCGCAATAGTACCTATCTCCGCGCAGCGACGGATATCAAAGCCATCGGCCAACGCGTGCAGGAATCCTCCGGCAAAATAGTCACCGGCACCAGTGGAATCCGTACAGCTGGTGGTAATAGCGCCGATATGATGACGCTTGCTGCCCTGTTGTACATACGAGCCGTTCTTACCGACCTTGACCACCGCTATATCGCATTGTTCGGCAATCATCTGAACCGACTCTTCGGGGTTGAGATGCGTATAAGCAAACGACTCATCCTCGTTGGCGAAGACGATATCCACGTACTGCTTCACAAGTCCTTTGAGGAAAGCGTGGTTCTCGTTGATGACATTATACGACGCGAGGTCGAGTGACACCATACAGCCGGCCTCTTTCGCCAGACGGAGGGATTTCTCCAACAGCTCATGGTTCTGTACCAGATAGCCTTCGATATGGAAGATGTCGTAACCGTTGAAGGCGTCTTTCTGGATATCATCGGCGCACAGTTCAGCCGCAGCACCCAGATACGTAGCAAACGTACGCTCGCCGTCCGGAGTGACTAATACAATTGAGAAACCGGACATCGCGGATTTGGACGACAGCAGCAAAATGGGTTTGACGCCGTTCTTGAGCATGTCCTCGCGGTAGAAATCGCCCACCTCGTCGTTTCCGATCTTGCCGATGAAGGCCGCCTTGCCACCCAACGAAGCGATACAGTTAATCGTGTTGGAGGCAGAACCGCCTGCTACCATGCGTTTGCGGACCGACAGGAAACGATACTGGATCTGCTCTGCCTGATCTTTAGAAATAAGGTTCATACTTCCTTTCGGGAAGCCGAGTTCGCGCAAATCATCCTCACTTACCTGCAGAAGGATGTCCGTCAGCGCATTTCCTAAACCTAAAATCTTTTTCATTTGTACTATTTTTGACCAAAAATCGGGTTAATTTTCAAAAAACTATACCTCTTAATGCATTTTTTTCGAAAAAAATTTGCATATATCAACAAAAAGCAGTACTTTTGCACCCGCTTTCGAAAAACGAGGGCATCAAACAAGCTTCCTTAGCTCAGTCGGTTAGAGCATCTGACTGTTAATCAGGGGGTCCTAGGTTCAA
>JAIKXR010000068.1 GCA_024683975.1 Paludibacteraceae bacterium | reverse complement strand
CTCGACCCACTGATTAAGAGTCAGTTGCTCTACCAACTGAGCTAGGGAGACAACTTTTTGCTATTATAAGAAACTAATAAATTGTGCATTCTTGACTGAACTGCAAGTCATTCTGCATACACATTGCTCCTCACAAAAGCGGCGGCAAAAGTACTGCCTTTTTTCTTTCCTGCCAAATAGTTTTAGTAAAAAAATATTTTTTTTTATGAAATTCGCAAAAATTAAGTTACTTTTGCGCGCTTTTGTGTGATTCAATGATGTTTTGTGGTAAGGGCTACAATATCCTGTTGTGATAATTATATTGTCTAAAAAACAGTTTGATGTCCTGTTGTTACTGATACCAAATAGTTACATTATTAGAATTCCACTAAAAGATAGAATCATTATCATCGTCAATTTGTGTCATCAGCCCATTAATACAATGAATGAACGAACACAAACAATTCTGTCACAACTGTACCAAATGGCAACTGGTACAGAACCGGGCGAAATAATGCCACTAACCCAATCGGGTAGCAATAGGCACTATTTTCGTATCAGTCCCGTTAAGTCTTCGCACAGCGCAAATGATTCCGGTTATCCTGCCTTGATAGGTGTGGAAGGAACTTCACGCGAAGAGAATCACGCTTTCCTTTATATGGTGCGGCATTTTGCTGAGCAAGGTTTGAACGTACCTCTGGTTCTTGCCCAGTCAGATGATGAGATGCACTACGTGCAGCAAGACCTCGGACAGACTCTGTTGTTCGACTACATAGCAGAAGGCCGTAAGACCGGCGTCTTTCATGAGCAGGAAAAGCAGATGCTTCGCAAGACCATTCGCGCTCTTGCGCGGTTCCAAATAAAGGGTGCAGAGGGGATGGACTATGCCCAGTGTTATCCTCAACCCCGATTCAACAAAAGAAGCATATTATGGGATCTTAACTATTTCAAATACTGTTTCTTGAAGGCGACAGAAATTGAGTTTCAGGAAGACCGTTTGGAAAACGATTTTGAGCGGTTGGCAGATATATTGCTTGACGAACAATCTTCCAGGCAGCAGAATGGGCAGTCTTCTCTATGGGCTTTTATGTATCGCGACTTTCAGAGCCGTAATGTGATGGTAGTGAATAATGAACCATTTTTTATTGATTTTCAAGGCGGTCGCGAAGGTCCTATATATTATGATGTGGCTTCTTTCTTATGGCAGGCAAAAGCCAATTTTCACGATGATTTGAGGCAGGAACTAATAGATGAATACTTGGATGAGCTTAAGCAGTTTGTACTGACAGACAAAGATACTTTTCTTGGAACTTTACGTCATTTTGTGCTGTTCCGTACACTTCAAGTGCTTGGTGCATACGGTTTTCGCGGTTATTTTGAGAAAAAGCCTCACTTCTTACAATCTATTCCGTTTGCGATAGAGAACTTGAGGCGTTGGTTGGAAACATCTTCTACTGATAGTAACGATTATCCATACTTGCGTGACTTGTTGCAAAGGATGACTGAACTTAAGCAGTTTAAGGAATTCGCTTTACGTAAGCCGTTAGTAGTCAGAGTGTACAGTTTTTCATACAAAAAAGGAATTCCGGCAGACGATAGCGGTAACGGCGGCGGATTCGTGTTTGATTGTCGTGCTGTCAATAATCCCGGCAAGTATGAGCGTTATAATGCCTATACGGGTCAGGACGAGCCGGTTATTCGTTTTTTGGAGGATGATGGAGAGATTCTGACATTTTTACGGTCTGCATATCAGCTTGTTGATGCAACGGTCAAGCGATATATGGATCGTGGTTTTCAGCATCTGATGGTCAGTTTCGGCTGCACGGGAGGTCAGCACCGTTCGGTTTATGCGGCAGAAAAAATGGCGGAACATATACATAACACTTTCGGAGTGACGGTTCAGCTTATACATCGTGAACAAAATCAGCAGCGACAACTATGAGAGCGATGATTTTTGCGGCAGGAATGGGAACCCGCCTGAAACCGCTGACAGACATAATGCCTAAAGCTCTTGTCCCTGTTTGTGGCAAGCCGTTGCTGAAGTGGCAGATAGATATGCTTATGGGTGCAGGCATCAGCCGGATAACAGTCAATGTGCATCATAAGGCGGAGCAAATAATTGACTACTTGCAGGCTAATAAGAATTTTGGTTGTGACATACGTATATCGGACGAGAGAGACATGTTGTTGGAAACGGGTGGAGGGCTTAGAAAAGCTATGACCACTTATCCGACGGATGAGCCGACAATAGCACTCAATGCGGATATTCTGTCAACCAATATCTTACAAGATTTGATGTCTGCTTATGATAATCAATTGGCGTTATTGGTAGTCAGTCAGAGGAAGACCCAACGATACCTCGCCTTTGACGAAAAACTTAATCTGCGGGGGTGGACCAATGTGGCAACGGGTGAGGTCCGTCCTGCCGGTCAGGACTTGTCTCAAACGCAGTTGCTTGCATTTTCGGGAATGCAGATAGTGTCACCGCAGATAGTGTCATATATGAACGATATAGAGAAAGACAAGTTCTCTCTCATAGACTTGTATATGGGTATAATAGATAAAGGCGGAATTATACCGGCTTATATACCAAGTGATTACCAAATGATGGATGTCGGGAAAACAGAACAGTTAGGCGAGGTGGAGCAATGGGCAACCCAATGGCTAAAATAGAATGGTGTATGGTTATATAAGAGTGTCGAGCGACAAACAAACCGTTGAGAACCAGCGATACGAGATAGAAAACTTCTGCCGGAAGAACGATTTGACGGTGGACAGTTGGATAGAGGAGATGATTTCGGGGACAAAGGACTACAGACAACGCAGATTAGGTCATCTTTTGCGTTTAATCAAAAGCAACGATTTGATTATCTGCACCGAGTTAAGCAGATTGGGGAGAAACTTTTATATGATAATGGAGATATTGAGTTTATGTATGAACAAGGGGTGCAGGGTATGGACAATCAAAGACGGGTATCGCTTGGGGAATGATATACAGTCAAAAGTTTTAGCTTTTGCTTTCGGCATATCGGCAGAAATAGAGCGTACACTCATCTCTCAACGGACAAAGGAGGCACTTGCGCGAAGAAAAGCGGAAGGTAAACATTTGGGACGGAGGAAAGGGGCAGTTGCCGAACTTCACCAACTCAAACTACACAAACACCACAAGCAGATAGTGGTATATATGCAACAAGGTGATTCGGCATACAAGATATCAAGGAAGCTTAAATGCGGATATTCGCAGGTGAGAAGATATATAGAACGTTACACGATAGACCAACTACAAAAACAATAAGATTTGAATAAGGATTTTACTCTTTCCGCATATCGTAATCTGTTGCTTGCTTTACAGAAGGCGGGTTATTGTTTTCTTCCTTTTGGAGATGTCCGGCAGTTTATGCTTGACCATCCTCATGAGTCACTTCCCGACAAGTATGTGATGCTTCGTCACGATGTGGATTTGCGTGCGGGCAATAGTCTTCTTACAGCACAGATTGAGAATAAACTGGATATACGTGCCTCATACTATTTCCGCGTTGTAGAGCAGTCAAATCAGCCTGACATTATCCGCAAGATAGCCTTGTTGGGTCACGAGATAGGGTATCACTATGAAGATATGTCGGTCGCTAATGGCGATATAGACAAGGCGTTAGACCATTTCTCCGAGTGGCTCGGCTATTTCCGTCAGTTTTATCCTGTCAAAACGATTTGTATGCACGGTGCGCCAACTTCCCGATACGACGGACGTGACCTGTGGAAAACAAAAAGTTATCAGGAATTCGGTATAATAGGTGAGCCATATTTGGATATTGATTTCCGAAAGGTTTTCTACCTTACCGATACCGGCCGTCAGTGGGACGGATATCGTGTTTCTGTGCGCGACAAAGTACCACAGCAGGACGAGTGGACCCGCACTGGGAGAACATTCCATACGACGGACGACATAATTCGTTGCCTTGATGATGGAACATTCACTGACAAACTCGGTAATGCCGTCATGATTACCACTCACCCCCAACGGTGGACCGACAATAGCCTGCTTTGGACGAAGGAATATATGCTGCAATCTGCAAAGAACATAATCAAACGTTTGCTTATATGGGCAAGAGAATAGTCAATGATATCGTTATATGGCTGCTATGCGGGACTCTTTACACTCTCTTCCGCGTAGTCGCTGATAAAGAGGATGTATTGTCATACGTATTGCTTTTTGCTGCCATGGCTGTAGTATGGGTACTGTTGGGTCTGGTATTCCGTAAGTATAGCCGGTCATTCCGCGAGGCATGGTATTGGCAGGAGTTGCTATCACTCGTTTTGACCGGTGGAGGTTTGATGGTTTTGTTGCATTTTGTGCTGCCGTTGTTGCCGTGGATGTTCTCAATGACAGTGGCGATGTGGATGGTTGGATTGGTCATAATGGTTTCTGCTGTTTTTCAATTAGGTACTCACTATTGGAAGTTTGCTCTCAACATGACCGTTCCTGTTATGGAAATAGAGCAGCGCGAAAACGCCGTTGTGGTCAGACCTGATGAACCGCGTAACGAAAAGTCACAACGGACGATTCACGAAACAGTGCTGTCGCTAACTGCTGAAGATGAGTATCAGATGTTGGTCAAGGAGGCGAATCTCAACAACAAGCGCACCAAGGTGGTAGCCAATCGTGACCGTTACTCATTTTTGGAGATACCTGACTACCAGTATGACACACTCGTTGATCTTATACTGCTAAACCAGATTAAAGGAATCAACCGTCGCTTTTGCATTATCAATCAGAAGTTGCCTGACAACGGACGGTACGTTTGCTGCTATCGGCCGCAAGAATATATCAAGCAGAAGATGCTACGTTCTTATCCTAAAGGTGTCAATTACGTTGTATATTTCTGTTGGTTTATCTGGAAACGTCTGCTGCCTCGTCTGCTGTTAGTCAGCCGCCTTTATTACGATGTGACCAAAGGCAAGAAACGTGTGTTGTCAAAGACGGAAGTGCTTGGCAGACTGTATTACTGCGGATTTGAGGTGGAGAAGATAGTGCCTTCTGAGCATATAGAGTATGTTTTTGCCCGTCGTCATTCCCAGCCATACGACCAGGAACAGATCAAAGTGTATGGTCCGCTCATCAAATTGCCGCGTGTGTGCAAGGACGAGAAGATAGTCTATTTCTATAAGTTCCGTACTATGCACCCCTATTCGGAATATATTCAGAAGTACGTGTTTGACTCTCGCGGAGGAATGAACATTGCCGACAAATCGGATGACGATTGGCGTATTACAACTTGGGGGCGTTGGATGCGGCGTTATTGGCTTGATGAGTTGCCAATGCTCATCAACTGGCTTAAGGGTGATGTCAAACTGGTAGGTATAAGACCCTTATCGCGCACTATGTTCAACACTTATCCGCGAGATTTGCAAATGAAAAGAACACGAACCAAACCCGGTCTCATTCCGCCGTTCTATATTGACCATCCGCAAACGTTTGATGAACTGTATGCGTCTGAAAACAAGTATTTGGACGAGTATTTCCGGCATCCGTTCCTGACAGATGTCAAGTACTTCTTCCTGACAGTTTATTCCATCCTTTTCAAGCGTATGCATAGCGCGTAAATATGCAGTTCACCTGTCATTAGTTGTTCTCTCTTGGAAAATGATGCGGCAGTTACTTTCGTTTCTTGACAATCACGCTCTTTTTATTGCGATTATAGTGGGCGCGGCAGGTTTCTCTTTCTTCCGGCTTCTCACCCCGGCACTGCCTACGCTTATCTTCTTTATGCTTTTTTTTACGTTTTGCAAGGTCAATCCGTTGGATTTGCGTTTGCACGTATGGCACGGATTGGCATTGATTGTGCAGGTTGTCTTGGCTATAGGTGCATATTTTCTGCTGTGCGTGCTTGAACCGGTGTTGCCCGTTTTGAAAAACCGTGCCGTAGCTGAAAGCGTGATGTTGTGTTTTCTTCAACCTACCGCCACAGCTGCCCCTATCATAGCCGGCAAACTCGGAGGCAGTATCCAGAACCTTACGATGTACACGATAGTGAGCAATTTTGCAACAGTTATAATTGTACCGCTTTTCTTTCCATATATACACCCTGTTGACGGCTTTTCTTTCGGTATGGCGGCGTTGGTTATACTGAAGAAAGTAGGGGGGCTGTTAGTAGGTCCTTTTGTTTTGGCGTGGTCATTACGTCTGATTTACGATGCAATGCAGCGGTATAAGGGGAGAGATGAACGCTTTGAGTTGTCACGTAGTTGGGCGCAACTGCCGTTCTATTTATGGTGCGCAACGATAGTGATACTGATGGGCGATATGGTCAATACTCTGGTTAATGACACTTATCATGTCTTTTCGGTTGTCGCTATATGTATCGGAGCCCTGGTCGCTTGTATTATGCAGTTTTATATAGGTCGCATGATTGGTTATTGTTTCCCTGCGTCCAGCCACGGCAAAGATTATCACGATGTGGTTGTCAATCCGGCGACTGCACCCGTCACTCCGGCGGGCATATCACGTATTACAGCGGGGCAGGCATTAGGACAAAAAAATACGACTCTCGCCATTTGGATGGCTCAGACGTATCTTTTCCCTTTAGCGGCGCTTGGTCCGGCCGCATATACGATTTGTCAGAATTTTTTTAATGCCCACCAGTTGCGAGCCGCTGCTCGCGGACGATAAGCAGTGCTTCTTCTCTGATATCGGGGGGCAATGCGATATGACGCATCTGCATACTGCGAACCCAACCCGTAACGTCCTCCTCGCGAAGACTGTGAAAAACATCCCTGATGGCATCAGATTGTTCAGTGGTCAAGTTCTCCGGTGCTATATCGGCGTATGCGTCCAATTCTTCATCGTCATAATAGTCGGGTTTGTCTAAAGGCATAAGCAACTTGTCACGTTCACATACCAAATGCTGCCCGCAGCAACTGTTGTCAGTTGTATCGCGGGTAGCATGGTTGTCATTCTTGCGATGTCTTTCGCGTAACTCGGTAAGAATAAGGATAACGAGTGCCAGCGAAATGAAAAGAACGAGCGGTATCATTTATTGCATCTCCGAATCGACTAATATACGGCCGCAGAATTCACAGACTATGATTTTCTTGCGCTGGCGAATGTCCAATTGACGCTGTGCGGGAATCTTGCTGTGGCAACCGCCGCAACTGTCGCGTTCGATTTTTACTACAGCCAGACCGTTATGGGCGTTTTTGCGTATCCGCTTGAAGGCTGACAGCAGACGCTCATCCACTTGTGATTCAAGTTCGGTAGAGCGAATCATAAGAGCTTCTGTTTCGTTCTTTGTCTCTTCCAAAATAGAGTTGAGGTCTTCTTTTTTCTGATTCAGTTCGACTGTTTTGTCCTCTATTTCGGATATTGTTTTGTTTTTTTCATTTTGACGGACTTCGAGGTCTGCAGTGAAGTTCTTGATTTTCTTTTGACTGAGTTCAATATCCAGTTGCTGGTATTCAATCTCTTTGGTCAGATTGTCGAACTCTCGGTTGTTGCGTACATTGTCTTGCTGCTCTTTGTAGCGGGAAATAGCCGCATTGGCGTTCTCTATACGTACGCGATGGTCAGAGATTTGTGTTTCGCACTCTTTGATGTCGTTCTCGATGTTACTCAAGCGTGTTTTCAGACCTTCCACCTCGTCGCTCATATCTTTCACTTCCTGAGGCAGTTCGCCGGCTAAAGTGCGAAGTTCGTCTATCTTGGAGTCAACGGTTTGAAGTTCGTAGAGTGTTTGCAGTTTTTCCTCTACAGTCAATTCTTTTTCTTCTTTCTTGGTAGTCATAGTATATATCTTTTAAGTTTGTTTCTATTTATAGTAGTTGACAGGTGAGTGGTCGGTATCAGAGATGATTGTTTCCACTTTCCCGTCCAGCAGTTCGGCAAACACGTTACGGGTGAAGTGTTCGCTTGTCCAGTGGTCCATGTCGATTACTCCTATCCGCCCGACAGCGGGTTGGAAGGAGTGGTACTTGAAGTCGGCGGAAATGAACACATCAGCGTGTTGTTCAATAGCGGCGTCAAGGAACTCGCTGCCAGCACCGCCGCACAAGGCAATTGTCTGCACATGTGTGCTTTTTGGAGGAATATATCTCAATATGTCCGCGCCAAATGCGTGTTTGACCCGACTGAGCAGTTCGTCAAATGAGACAGGTTCATTCAGTGTGCCTATTACTCCTAATCCGTATTGGGTTTTGTGTGTTCCGGTAGTGAAAAATTGTCCTGTCCTTATGTCGTAGTCAGGTTGTGAAGGTTGTGGTACGAGAATGTCAAACGACTGTAAGCCTGTTTCCCTAGCCATTCTGCCGCTTACACCGTACAGATAGTTGTCCATTGCCGTATGCGATGAGTAGATGGCTATGTCGTTACGGATGGCTTCTATGACACATTTTTCCTGTTCTGTCTTTCCGGTTATGGATTTCAGCGCGTGATAGAGTAGGGGATGGTGCGACAAAACCAACTGGCAGTGTTTGGATTGCGCTTCTTTCACTACTTCCAAGGTTACATCAGTAGTAAGCAATGCACGACTGATCTGAGCATTGCCATTTCCAACCTGCAGTCCCGAATTGTCCCACTCCTCTTGCCTCGTCAGGGGGGCTACAGATTCTATGATATTGATTATTTCGTTGAGAATCAACCTTTTTTAGCACCTACGCCTGTTTTGGCAGACGCTCCGGAGGATTTCTTTTGTGTCTTTACTTGTGTTTGCCGGGCAAGTTTCTGCTCTTCGCGTGCTTCCTTGTTGTCTGCTGCCGTTTCGGTTGTTTTGTCCTTGTCGTCTTTTTCTACGGTAAAGTCGGTGATTCCGGCAGCAATGAGTAGGTTGTACCACTTTATAAGTTTCTGTATGTCTGTGGGATAGACGCGGTCACGGTCAAAATTGGGCAAAACGCTTTCAAAGAACTCTCTTAATGTTTCAGGAGTCGCTTTTTTCAAGTCCATTTCAACCGGACGTAATTCTTGTTTTTTGCCAATGGACGTGAGTACATCGCTCAATGCCACATCTTCGCCGGTAGTGTACATGGATACATCTGCCAGCGACACAATCTTGTCGCGTGAGTAGGTCGGCATACGTTTGCCGTCGCTCAATGACTCTACTATCAGCATGTTTTTGCCTTGGCTAACAAGTTTATACAAACCGGGTTTGCCCGTAATGGAAAGAATTTGATTTAACATATATGGAAATTGTTTTAGTCTGCTTTTGTATGTTGGTAAGATAACGTGTTTTTTTACGTTGTCGTGTTATGGCATACGTTCGCCGAGCAGGTTGAACCACTGTCCGTTATGCTCGATGTATAGTTGTCCGTCCCGCATAATTTTGTTATAGCGTTTGTCGCTTTTATGTGTTTCAAGTGCGGTAGGTGTCTGGTTGCCGTAGTGAAGCGTGAAGATGTTATCGCCTTTGTTGAGGTGAATGCGCCAGTAGTTGATGGTTTTGGTTTGTGTCGCTCCGTCTTTGGTCAGACTGAAGCGAGTGAGGTTGTCTCCTCCGATGCTAAGTGTATAATCGTTGGTTTCGGGTGCGTAGATATGTAGTTTGATATCGGCTTTCCCGTCGGTTGTGGCAGCTGTCAAGACTGACAGGTCTGTGCCGTATGCTTCCATCCATATCTGCAGCACGCCTGTTCCTTCGCCGTGCAGTTTGACTAAATCTTCGCCTATGACATATTTGTCTTTTGACTCTGATTGGATGAAGAGGTTTGCGTTGTCGATAAATCCGTCGTCTAATGGAGAAATAATCAGTGTATATGATGAGTTTTCTTCTTTATTCCGTGCAGGTGCGTCAAACTCATCACCGGGATCCATGTTGCCGCCAAAATCAAAGCCTACTCCGGATGTGGTAAAGGTCATTTTGCCCGCTGCGGGCGCTTGAATGATCATCGGTTCGGCCACTTCCCAGTTGCGGTCCAGCGATTCGAGTATATAGACGCTGTTTGAGTTGTCGTATCGGTAAGCGTAGGTTACTCCGTTTAAAGTCGGGGTGGCTTTGCTCCAAGATGTATTGGCGATGCCGTTCCATCCGCTCAAGGCAGGGTTGCTGCTTGTGTTAGCGCTTATGGTTATGTTTTTCTGTTGTGATGGATTGGCATTCGGACGGCATTTCCATGTGTTTTGTGTTGTGCCGTTAAGTATCATTTTGTAGCATCTGCCGGCATTCAGTTCGGAGCTGTTGCTTACTGCTTCCCAAGGGTCTTGGCCGTTGGCTTGTCTTGCGCCTTCATAGACGTAGATGGCGACGCTCCCTTGTGAGGCATTAACGGTGGAATTGTTGGATGCTACGATGTTGGCTACAGGTACAGTATAGGGTACAGCAAAGAGATAAGCCTTCCCTTCTATGGCTTTCGATTTGTTCTGCTCTAATTTAAGTTCGTGAATAGTGGTTTGAGCAGTGGCTGCTCCTCCACAGAGGACGATGCTCAATAAGAGCATCAGTCCTCGTAAAGAATAGCATTTCATAATGTTGTTTTTAACGTGTTTGGGGAGCTTGTGGAGTGTAGGTGGCTTCAACTTTGCCGGGGGCGCCTAACAAAGCATCGTGTCCGCCGCCGCTGAAATTGAATTCAGCATCCATTAATCTTTCACCCGCCATTTCTAACACGTCTGTGCTGGGTTTTTGATACATTTTCATAGTATTACTTTTTTTTATTATTGTCGGTTATTATCTGTTTGTAATTCGCTGATCAGTCTATTTGCAGGCCTTGGGCGTTGTAGTGTATGCCGTTGTTCTCGATTACCAAGCGTCCGTCTTGCATATATTTCTTTGCGTTGCTGTTGTCGAAGATATTGTCAAGCGCAGTAGGAGCTTCTTCACGGATAACGATGCAAGCGCGTGTCCTTCTGCCTTGGGCGGGTGAGCCTACAGGCACCTTAAAGTAGGCGCGGAAGGGCTTGAGATAGAAATCATCGTCGGGATAATATACATAGTTGCGGGCACCTACGAAGAGAACTGATTTGTCGTCTTTCTGCATAAGAGTGGATGCGAGTACACCTACATAATGAACAGCGCTTCCGGCAGGTGCAATTGTTTTGCCGTCAGGAGTGCCGTCGTTGTCAGTGTCTTCAAACTGAACAGTGACTTGCTTGAAATTGATTCGGTCTATATCCGTTTCTGGCATAAACAGATACGGAGTATTGGCTTCCATACCGCCGGTTACGTAACTGCACTCAACCCTGAGACCTTCGCTTTCAGAGAAAGTCGCAGATTCAAACTTGACAACTGTCTTGTCGCCGAAATATTCGAGTACTTGCGCTTGGGTCAAATTAAACGGGAAGCAGACAGTATTCCACATTCCGCCTTTGAAACTGTTTGTTCTGTGGTAATTAATATCTACTTTTTCGTCGGCCTTGTAAGGTGTGTTGCCGTTATCATCCCAAATGTCATTTGCGCCAATAATAATGTCTTCGCCTTTGTCTATATCTTCTTGAGTGATAGTTCTATCATATATTTTACTTTCACCTGTGGTTCCACCCCAGTCAATCTTTACAGAAGACTCAATATGTATAGCATCGCCTGCGGCAAGGTCGGTTATTGTAATGGTGCCATCACTGCAAATTGAGCCTTTGTCAATATCCATCGTTCCTATTTTCACTTTCGTTATGAGTTCACAAACATCCTGTTCGAGCATGGGGAAATCAATGATAACGTTGATTGTGATGTCGTCCACATTAAAAGAGATAAATTCCGGGTTAGAAGTCTTGATAGTAAAAACATATCCTTTTTCGATATTATCGCCAGTCTCATCGTCTGAAAGATAGACCATTTTTTTACAACCTTCAACCAGCGTGAAAGTGATAGTTGTACCGTCTTCGATGTCATATTCAGCGTATCCCCATGCATTCCAATCGGTATAACTGTTGTTGTCCTGATCCGTAATCGATACGATATTGGGATCTTCATAAAAAGTTACAGTATGCGTGTCAGCGAACGCATAACTGATGCCCATTAGGGCAATCAGAGTGACAAGTAAGTGTTTCATAGTGTTTTTTTTTTGTTAATATTTTTGTTAATTGTTTATTTTATGTCCTTGAGAGTTGTAAATGCTGCCATTGGCATTTATTTTTAGCAAACCGTTCTCAATATATTTTTGCGGTTTGGAAGTTATCTGAACGTTGTCTGAACCCGTTGCTTGCTGCGGGTTGCGGAAATATGCTATATAGGTATGGTCATCGTCTGCCTGAACTATACGTATGGGGTCAGTAACTCCGTCATCCCATTGCGTGAACTTAAAGCCGTTTGTCTCATCTTCGGAAGCGATGAGTTGAATGGTGGAGCCGCAATTGACAGAGCCGGCTACATCCAGAAAAATGTCACCCACCCCGCAACGGACTCTCGCACGGCCGGCATCGGCGGGCAAAACCTGTGCTTCGATGGTATATTGGACAATCTGGAAGCGGGCGTATATAATTGTCTCTTGTGAACCGATTGTCAGTTGGTTATTGTTGTCAATCACCCCACCGACGCATTGCCATTCGGCGAAGACGCTGCAATCGTTTTTAGGAGTGTAAATGAGCGTGAGCAGTGTACCCTGGGGCAAGTCATAAGCCTCGTCACGGGCGGGATACTGCACACCCTTACCGTCAGTGGCGACAACTGACCCGAAATTAGGGGGCACAATCCTGACAGGCACAGCAACGGCAGACAGTGCGATTGCCAAAAAAGTGAGTATGATTGTCAAGCGTTTCATTTGTCTCTATATTCGTGTCAGTAGTCCGTTGTTTAGTCCGGTGATTGAGACGAGGTGTCTTCCCGTACCGGTTCTTCTGATGACAGTATATTGATTTGCCGGATAGGCGCAGTCGCATTGCCGGGCAGGTAGAAGTAGGCTCTGAAAGCGTAGAGCAGCATACCTGCGGTTGCGTTGGGATAATACACTTTGTTGTCACGGAAGGCAACAACCGACTTTCCCATATTCATCAGTCTTACGGGACGCATCACCGCTCGGAACTCAACCGTACCGCCTTTCAGTGTTTTGCCCTCAAGGCGGCGCATTACAACGTTCTTGAAGAATGGATTGACAATAACGTCGGTAGTCAGCAGCAAGTATGGTACACCCGCCTTTATCTCGGTTGCGAAAGTGAAGTTGAGCGACATACCCTTATCGGCGTCTCCTGTGGCACTGACAAACTGGAAAACGCTGCCGCATAAGTCGGTTCCTGTTATGTCCGGCACGTCAAACGGCAGACAGAAAGTGGAGTAGGTGTTGGCTTTAATGGTGCGTTCAATGACTACCAGTTTGATCTTGGCATCCTCGTAATCCGCCATTTGGTCGTAGTAAAGGCTGTCACTGTTCTCCTTGATAGAGAGGTACTCAATGTCGTCTTTAGCGAAGATGGCTTGCAGTGCGAGGTCTTTGGTCACAGTTATGTTACGAGGGTTGTCTGTCACACTGTCGTTCCAGCATACAAAATGACAATTGGGTGAAGGCGATGCATAGAGTTGGACTGCTGTTTCGTAATCGAACAGCGCTTCATCGTCTATCTGCTGGCCGTTGGATGTCCCGATAACGTTACCTTTGTCGTTAGGTGTGGCAGATATCTGCAAAGTGTATTGTCTGCGGCTTAATTGGGCCTTGAGCAACGTATCCTGAGTCAAATCTATTGTGCGCGGATTGGCTGTCTCTCCATCGCTCCACTTGTCAAAACGCCAGCCCTCAACAGGTATTACCAGTGCTTCTATATCAGTCTCAAAGTCAGCTTTTTGTCCGTTAAGAATCTCTGTTTTATTGGCAGTCAGTTCTATTTCTGCTTTACCGGCAGGGAGAGTGGCTGTTTCCACTGTGTATTGTTCGCGCACCATGATGGCGGTTATGCCGATTGCGGAGGTCACGGTGGTGGTACGCGGATTGGCCGTTTCGCCATCGCTCCATCCTGCAAAACGCCAACCGTAATCAGGTACAGCCTCGAATACTGCTTGCGATTCGTATGGCAGCATGGACCCGTCAGGTGTGTCATTGCCATCAACGGTGATTCTGACCTTACCTTTGTTAGCGGGGGTGACCGATGACGTGACAACATAAGTCATACGCGTCAATTGTGCCGTAAGAGATATGTCGCCTGTTATATTGAACGCGCGCGGGTTCATCTTATTATTGTCGTTCCATTGTACGAACTGCCATCCTTCGATTGGCGTAACGGTCAAAGTCATTGTTGTTTCGTAAGGTATGGCTTTGTGGTCATAAGTCCCGCCTTCTTGGGCGGCAATGGCAACATCGGCCTTGCCTTCCGGATCGACTGTTACTGACAATGAATAGTTCTGACGGACAAAATGCGCGGTCAGATTGATATTGTCCTTCACTTGTATGTCGCGCGGGTTAGTGGTAAGGTTATCGCTCCAATGAGAGAAAGTCCAGCCTTGTTCAGGATTGGCTTGCAGTGTAACGGTCTTGTCATATTCAACGGATGTCCCGTTTTCAACGGTCTGACCATCAACTCTCAATGTTATGCCGCCCTTCTTGTCAGGCGTATTAGCGATATTGACAATGAAGGATTGTTTCTTCCACACTGCTTCTAATGTGTAGTCTTGCTTGCCTATAGATATTGAATACACACCATCATTGTTCTTGACATAAGAAGCGTCTTTGCCGCTCCAGCCTGCCAACTCATAGCCTGTTATCGGCTGGGGAATCAGAACGACGGTAGTTCCTTCCTGATATGTTCCCGTATTGCTTCTATCCTCTTTGCCTACAGAGCGGAGCGTGACTTGTCCGTAGGATGATGGTGCGATGGTAACAGTGTGATTTTCGGGTATAGGAACAACGTATGTGAACATAGCCGTAAGAGTCAGATTGTCGGTCAAAATGACTGTACGTGGATTGGATGTCACACCATCAGACCAGCCGTCGAACCGGTAACTTTTAGCCGGTATCGCTTCAAACTTGATCTCCGTTTCGTATGGCAAAGTTGTGCCGTTATCAATAGTTTTGGATTCGGCGGTCATCTTGACCGTACCATTGCCTGCAGGAGTGGCAGCCGATGAGACAGTGAACATCCGTCTGATGACTTCTGCGGTCAGAGCGGCATCACTTTTCACGGTGTATGTCCGGGGATTGTCAGCACCGCCGTCATTCCATTTGTCAAACTGCCATCCCTGAACGGGTATGACCGACAGCAGCATATTGGTCTCGTATGGAATGGCATTCATGTCAGCGGCGATTCCTCCATTGGCTGTCGCTTCTATCTGTGCCTTGCCTTCGGGCGATACAGCGGTGACAAGTGTGTAATTGCGGCGAGAGAAATATGCGGTAAGGTTGAGGTCTTCGGTTATCTCTATCTCCCGCGGGTTGGTCGTTACGTTGTCGCTCCAGCGCGTGAATGTCCAGCCTTGTATGGGATTCGCCGTCACGCTTGCTTTGGTCTGATAAGGTATCTGTTCGCCTTCTTTAAGAGCGTTGCCATCTACGGCGACAGTGACATTGCCACTGACGATGGGACTGCTGCTTATGCTCACCGAGAAAGTGCGTTTTTCCCATAATGCCTCAAGTGTGTAGTCTTGTCTGCCTATGATAAGAGTATGAACGCCATTTTCTAATTTCACTTTGTCCGCATCCGTACCGGTCCAGCCCGCAAACTGATAACCTGTTGAAGGAACAGGTGTCAGAGCAACCATCGTTCCTTCTTGATAAGTGCCGGAGTTGAAGTTGTCTTTCTTGTTGACAGAACTGAGACGCACTTTACCGTATGGCGAAAGTGCTATCGTTATGGTATGGTCCTCGGCTTGAGGCATAATATACGTGAACAAAGCGGTCAGCAGGGTGTCACTCGTCACGCTCACCACTCGCGGATTGGTCATATTGCCGTCGCTCCAGCCGTTGAAACGGTAATTGTCGCTTGCCGATGCCTCGTACGTCACTTGGGACATGTATGGCACAATAGTGCCGTTGGACAGAACCTCTCCGTTCAAACGCATTGTCACTGTCCCTTTGTTGGCAGGTGAGACACTGTTGCCCACTTCACAGGATGAGCGGACGAAAGCGGCGTTAACGGTGAGGTCGTTCTGCGCCATCGTCAGCCGGTACAGATTGCCTGTATTGGTTATCAGTGAGGCGTCCTTGCCGCTCCACTCACTGAACTGCCAGCCTTTATCGGGAGAGGGCAGGAGTTGGACGCTCGTTCCTTCGCTGTATGTGCCGATATTGGTCTTTGATGTGTAATTGACCGCCAACAGCGTTACCGAACCGCCTTCGGAACAATTGACTTGCAACTGATGCTGGACAGGCTCGGTGACATTGACCTTATAGTCACCCACCAGACGGTAACTGGTGAATTCGTCCATAGTCAGCGACAAATCTATATGATACAGGTTTTGTCCGTTTATGGTCACTTTGCCGCTGATGCCCGTAGGATTCAGACGAACGCCGTCCTGCTCGATATAACTGTCAGGCAGCGAGAAATTGGTGGATGTGTAATTGCCTGCGTATGTGGAGGACAATACCTGTATCCGCGCTTTGTATGTGGTGCCGTTGACATCCTTAAACGAGCCGGACACACTGTAATAAGGTGTAGTCGCAGCAGTCTGGTCATCCAATGCCAAAACCGACCCGGCAGTCAAAATGACGGTTCGTGCCGTACGGTTATAAACGAAACTGACCAACTGGTTTTCCTCGGTTATGTCGCTCACTGTGCGGTTTTGGGCTATCTGTTTGTAAGTCACGCCCATCTTGCCCGGATAGGAGTCGCTTGACGTTCCCAAATCGGTCGTTGAACCCGTAGCGGAAAGAAGAGTGTAAAGCGGAGAGTATGCAGTGTTGTTAGGCGCATTGCCGTTCCAAGCACTGCTGTTGTACTTGACCTGCCAGATAACCATACCGTGACCGGGCAGATACCTGTCCCAACCGACACGCTCGCGGCTCTCTATGTAATAGACAGTCTCTGCTGTGCGTGCCGCGACAAGTTTGCCCGATGTGGTAACCTGATATGTCTTGTATCCTTCCTCGCCTGTCGGAACAAGGGTTATACGTTGCTCCTGCGTACCCAAGTTTGTAGGAGTATGCCAGCCGATATAGTATTTGTCGAAACTGCTGTAGTTGGGAGGGGTCTTGCTCTCATTGAGATAACTGCCGACATCCATAATAGACCAGTAACGCGGAGTGAGACGATTGGAATAATTGATGCCGGAACGCGTGTCATAGTAGTCGGGAAGACCGATAACGTGACCAAACTCATGGCAGAATGTGCCTATTCCGGCACGTTTGCCCGTACGTCCGTTCTTCTCTGCCGCACACGCATAATTGTCTATCTGCAAACCGTCTATGATGCAGGTTTTCTTCGCCCCCCTATAGACGTACCAGTTGTGAGGCCAGATGCTCTCGGCAGGACCGCCGTCCGCTTCGCCCTTGTCCGCAAAAATAACGAAAACAAAATCCACAGTCCCGTCGTGGTTGTTATCGTAAAGAGTGAAATCCGCCCCCGCCGCATCGGCTTTCAGACAGGCATCAACCACCATCTGCGCGGCATTGACATCTAACTTGCTGCCGTTGTTGGCACCATAGTACGAACGGGGTTGGTCCAGCGTCACCGGTCCTATTACATCAAACTGAGGTGTGTATTGGCCATCGGACTGGTCTATGAAATATCTGCGTGCCGAACCGGTAGCATCCTCGTATGTGTAGTTATCACCGTTCAGCATCTCGGTCATTCCCGCCAGATCGTTGGATGATTCAAAATTTACGTCAGAGTAATTGACTAAGATTACCAGCCCGCGAGGAGCCAAATTGATGGCTTCCGCCCCTTTAGGACAACGCATCAACGGAGATGCATTCCTGCGGCTCAATATTTTGCGCTCACTTTCAGAGCGGCTCAACTGATGCCACCAGCCATCATTGCCGATCTCGTACACATTACCGTCTCTGTCCTCATAGTGACGCTCATACTCATCACCTACCAGGCACAATTCAACAGACGTTCCGTCAGGCTGATAGAAAACCTGCCAGTATTCGTCAGCGGGCACAGACCACATAGCGACTGCCGATGCTAACAGAAAGAATGTGATTTGTAAACGTCGTCTCATCTTGATTTGTACTATAGGGCTGTTCGGTATGTGATGGTATGGCATACAAAACGCCGCAAAAATACAAAAAAATGATAAGATACAAAACTTTTTTGTACTTTCTGTCACTTTTTTGCATTTTCAGACACTTTTTCCGATACTTTTTATGCTGTCCAACAGCAAATGCAATTTTTTCTGACCCGGTAATTTTATGTTGCCGTATCGGCTTGCAGGCATATTTTCTCCTACTACTTTTAAGTCATTCAATAGTCGCGATATTGAATTTTTTGCAATTAACGGAATATCAGTTATTTGTAAATTTGAGGTTATGCGAAGGTTATGTGAAGGTTATGTAAAGGTTATATAATTTACCCGAAATCAGTCCGATATATGTCCTGTTTTATCTTCATTATTAAGAAAAATACACGTTTAACCTGTCAAAACCTACAATATAGTAGTTTTTTCTTAACAAAAGTACTTTTTTACTTACTTTGTATGTAGTACCTTTGCCGCGTTTATTGTGTCTTGATGAAAGTACAAACAAACTGCTGGCTGCAGTTTGTGCCGGCAGACATCTGAAAATAATTATAAATCATAATAAAATGAAGAAAATCAATTACTTTTTTTTAGCATTGCTGCTTCTGTTGTCAGTAGGAGTGGCAGCCCAGCAGTTGCCTGATCCGCATTTTGAGGACTGGTCTGATTCGTTCGACGGGAACGTTCAGCCCAAAGACTGGCACGGCAGCAATGTGTCGCAGATGGGTTTCAAATTCACTTTCCTGTACCAGCGTGACGGCCGTTCGGGCAAATGCGCGTATGTAACCAACCAAGAGGTGGGTGCGATGGGCGTGACTGAAACAGCCCCCGGCTATTTCAGCCTCGGACATGCGTGGAGCGCGATTGAAGGCATTGACACGAAGACGGGTACCGGCGGTACAGAGGGAGGTATAGACTTCAAGTACCGTCCCGACACGCTCTCCGTATGGATCAAACGTACAGGCGGCAGTGCCACTAACGAAGATTTCAACATAGTTTTCTATAGTTGGCAAGGCGAGAGCAAAGGTGTCAGCTATCGTTCCAAAGGCGGTTCGTGCAAAGGCTCCAACCACACCAACGAAGAGTGCGATATCCGCCAGACAACCAACGGCAACACATGCGGCACATCCGTATATGCCAAGCAGGTTGCCGAAGGCTGGCATCGTGAACGTGCCAAATATGACAGTTGGACCAACATCCGGGTTCCCATCTATTACCTTCGCGATGATGCTCCCGACAAGATCAATGTCATCTTCTCCGCCGGTAACGCTCCTAACGCCTTTTCCAATGCGGGCATAACCAAAGGCAACGACTTGTATGTTGACGATGTGGAACTTATCTATTCCTGCAAAATACAGAAAATCTTTATCGACGGAGTCGCGTGGAACGGCTTTAATCCCGACACCGAAGAAGAACAGGTATATTCGTTAGGGCAGAACGCCACTGTCGTTCCTGAGATTTATGCTATGCGTGGTGCCGGCTCGCTCACCAATACACAGAGCAAAACGGCCGATTTCCCCGGACGTCGTCTTCAGAGCGATGAGATAACCGTTACCAAAGGTGCAGTG
>JAIKXR010000172.1 GCA_024683975.1 Paludibacteraceae bacterium | reverse complement strand
ACACCGCCGAATTTGGCTTTGAAGTCACGGACTCCGTATGCTTCATCTGGAGAACCTGCACCCATCATATCAAAACGGGGAAGATCGCGTTCCGCAGCATATTTGATACCTGAATAAGTGGCCAAAGTAGAGGGAAATATGGATTTCCATTCTCCATCTCTGCCACAAACAAACCACTCGTACAAACATTTGCCTGCCTGCTCCACGCACACCGTTCCGCCGATAATTTCTCCTTTTAATTCTATTAGTAAGAATCGACCGTCTTGGTGATGCCACAACTTCTCGAAGAACATGAATGGAAATAGAGGAGTCTTAACGCGGGTCTTATATAGGTTGTACAAGATAGTATAGTATTGTCGAACCTGTTCTAATGTCGGATTTTCTATCACTACAGCCCCGTCACGCAATGACGTACGGATATCACGTTTTCGGCTCTTGCCGAGATTAGTATCAACAACTTCAACAGATGAAGTGTCAATATGAAAGTTGAAATGCGGCTTATAGTCAAATCCGGCTTCCACAAATGCCTGTCGCCATTGTGAATAGTTATTGAAGTTCCTGACCTCTAAATAAATCGCCTTTGATTTCAATTCTCTTTTTACAGCACCCATTAAAGCCGTTAATTCATCATTTGTACATTCATTAGCCAATGCGGGACCACCGATTATTATTGCCCTGCGAGTAAAGAATTGTTTGATTGGATTTTTCTCTTTAGTGATATACCCGACACATACGCCTGCTAACTTTTTCTCTCGCTCTACGCCAATTGCAAAGGGGCTGAATAATTCACGCATACTTGCAAAAAACTCATACGCCTCCGGGGTCTGAAACCAGGTGCCGGTGGAAGAGGATTGAACTAATCTGCTCCACTTGTCCCTGTTTATATTGTTACATGTCAATATATGCATAACACCTAAAAAAATCTTTTCATTCTATGTGCATACTCAACTTCTTTATCTATGTATACTCAATGCTCCAGCTAAAGTGAAAGGGTTAATGTCATACAAACACAAATGAGAAAAGACATCCTTAAATCACAGGTCAGACAAAATTTCCACTATGCGCTCGGCTGTATGCCCATCCCACAAATGTGGTACAGCACCTTTCTTCCATTCGCCTGCAAAAAGTTTGTCCAACGCAGGCTTAATTGCTTTCGGATTAGTGCCAATCAGTTCGTTCGTTCCTACCGTGCAAGTTTCGGGACGTTCAGTGTTATCTCTCAACGTGATACACGGAACACCCATCACTGTTGTTTCTTCGGTTATACCACCGGAATCAGTCACTACCGCTTTTGCCCTCTCCACAAGATAGTTAAACTCCAAATACCCCATCGGCTCTACTATATGAAGATTGGGCAACCGTTGCCGCAACTCTTTCTCATCACCCCACAAACCATAAAAAAGCTTGGCAGTCCGCGGATGGATAGGAAAAACAATAGGCAACCCATGCACATTATCCACAATCTGCTCCATCATTGACCGCAAGTGGTTCTCTTCATCGACATTGGCAGGACGGTGCATTGTCATCACTATATATTCCTTCTCTTTTAACTTCAGTCCATCCCAGACATCAGGTTTGACAAATCTTGCCCTGTTAGACAACAGAGTATCAATCATCACATTGCCTACATACCACACTCTTTGAGGCACTCGCTCGTATGCGTACTTGTCTTCCGGTAAGTAATCGTCCTTCCTATGCTCTGTTTCATCCATCACTGCTCCTTGACGCAACAGATTGCGATTAGCCACATCACTCGTTGTAAACATATAGTCAGCAAGACTGTCTGTCACCATGCGGTTAATCTCTTCGGGCATAGTCAAGTCCCAGCTGCGGATGCCTGCCTCAACATGACATACCTTGGTGTTGAGTTTTTTCGCCACTATCGAACAAGCCATCGTACTGGTCACATCGCCAACTACTAAGATAATATCTGCCGGATGAGTTGTCAACTCTTTCTCAAATGCCACCATTATGGCTGCTGTCTGTTCGGCTTGTGTTCCGCCGCCGCAACCTAAATTGACATCGGGTGCCGGAATACCTAATTCCTCAAAAAAGGTGTCCGACATATTCTTGTCATAATGCTGTCCGGTATGAACGAGCCGATATTGTATCCGCTCACTCACCAACTTCTTTTCATTATGTTTCTCAATGGCTTTTATTATCGGTGCAACCTTCATAAAATTAGGTCTCGCACCTGCTATCAATGTTATATGCATAGTTCTTTATACTTGTATTCTGAAGAATATATTTGAAAAAACGAAACTGCTAATCTTACGATATATCCCCCCAATTCGCCACCGTCACTCTAAGCAAATCTAACTGACGTTTATACAGGCGGTTACGTTCTTTATCAAGTTGCGGGTCATCATTCAAAATAGTCTGCGCTGCCTCACGTGCCAACTCCAACAACTTGCCGTCTGTAGCCAACGAAGCGATCTTAAGGTCAAAAGGCAAACCCGACTGTTGGGTCCCCTCAAGGTCACCAGGACCGCGTAACTGCAAGTCCGCCTCCGCTATACGGAAACCGTCATTCGTCGCTACCATTATGTCCATGCGCTGACGCGTGTCCTTCGTCAGTTCCACACGTGTAAGCAACACGCAGTAACTCTGTTCCGCACCGCGCCCCACTCGGCCACGCAACTGATGCAACTGACTGAGACCGAAACGCTCAGCGTTCATTATCACCATCACGCTCGCATTAGGCACATTAACTCCGACTTCTATAACCGTTGTCGCAACCAGAATCTGAGTCTCACCCGACTGAAACCGTTGCATCTGCTCATCTTTCTCCAACGATTTCATTTGTCCGTGAATCATCGAAACACGATATCGTGGAAATGCTTGGCAAATCTCTTCAAAACCGTTCTGAAGGTCTTGCAAATCAAGTTTTTCACTCTCTTTTATAAGAGGAAAAACCACATACACTTGATGACCTTTCACTATCTGCTGTTCCATAAAACGATACACATCGCCCTTACGGTATAGCGTATAGTGCAGTGTCTGGACGGGTTTGCGCCCCGGAGGCAACTCGTCTATCACGCTCACTTTCAAGTCTCCATAAACCGTCATTGCCAACGTGCGGGGGATAGGAGTTGCCGTCATCACAAGTATATGCGGCGCATACTCGTTCTTGTACCACAACCGTGACCGTTGAGCCACACCAAATCTATGTTGCTCATCTATAATGCATAAGCCAAGATTGGCAAACTGCACCTCATCTTCAAGCAGTGCGTGTGTACCTATCAGTATCTGTATCTGCCCGGCACGCAACCCCTGATGCAGCAAATCACGCTGCCTGCGTGTGGTCGAACCTGTAAGCAAAGCCACACGCACATCCATCTCTTTAAGCATTTGAGATACTGTCTGGTAATGCTGCTGCGCTAATATCTCCGTCGGGGCCATTATGCACGTCTGAAATCCGTTATCTGCAGCCAATAATGCACACAACAACGCCACTAACGTCTTGCCCGAACCCACATCACCTTGTAGCAGACGGTTCATCTGACCGCCCGAACGCAAATCATTTTGTATCTCTTTTACAACACGTTTCTGCGCGCCTGTCAATTCAAATGGAAGATAATCATTGTAAAAATGATGGAACAGCCTGCCCACAACAGGCATTTTATAACCAATGTTCTGCTCCCGTTTTTTCATCTGACGAAGCAGTTGCAGTTGTATGAAGAACAACTCCTCAAACTTCAACCGCATACGCGCCTGACGCATTGATAACGTATCTTTCGGAAAATGAACAGTATAAATAGCCTCTGAACGCCCCATCAACTTATAGGCTTTCACCAAGTCAACACCTAATGTCTCCGGCAGCCCTTGCCTCAGTTCATCCTTCAGATTGAGAATGATGGCGCGCATACCGCGTGAGTTCAGACCTGCCTGCTTCATCTTCTCTGTCGTGTTGTAGTATGGCTCCAAACCGCTTGTCATCTCCGGCTTGACTTTCTCCCATGGTGTCAGTTCCGGATGCACAAAATTGTACTGATGATTGAACGCTGACGGCTTGCCGAACAGCAAATATGGCTTGTTCAGTTGAAGCTTCAGATACTGTATCTGTCTGAACCACACTATCTCAATCGTATGCTGTCCATCCGAAAAAGTAGCCACCAACCGCTGTGACTTGCCTACACCAACTGTATGGTATTCGGTTATCACACCCTTAATCTGAACAAAAGTATCCTCATTGTCAATCTCATGTATATACACAAACCTGCTTCTGTCTATATACTTGTACGGATACTGTTGCAGCATATCAAGTGCCGTATGTACACCCAACTCTTTACGAAGAATGTCGGCACGCTTGGTACCGACACCCTTACAATACGTGATATCTTGCGTTGAAAGATCCAAAACTTATTTCTTTGAAAATTCCAAACTCTCTCTCCTTGCCCAAAATTCCGAACTGTCGTTTCAAAACCTGAATCCAGATCTGTCGCCTCAAAACTGAACGACTATTGCAGACGGAAATTCACAGGTACTGTATATTTCACTCTTACCGGCTTACCGCGCTGCCTGCCTGGTTTCCATTTAGGCATTGACTTAATCACGCGGATGGCTTCCTTGTCAAGCGACGGATCACCACCGGAACGTACCACCTCTACATCTACTATGTTTCCGTCCTTATTCACCACAAACTGGCAAATAACGCGACCCTGAATACCGTTCTCTTGGGCTATGATAGGATATTTGACATTGTCGCTCAAATACTTAAACAAAGCCTGCTGACCACCTGGAAACTCCGGCATATCCTCAACAACTACGAATATAACCTCTTCCTCCTCCTCTTCTTCCACTACCTCTACAGGGGCTTGTATCACCACCTCTACATCCTTCTGATCCTCAGTGTTGATCTCTATCTCTTGAGTCTCAACATCATCCTCTACCACGTTAAGCACCTCCACCTCTTGTACTACTGGTGGAGGAGGGGGAGGGGGAGTCTCCTGACTCGTCTGCTGGATTTCTATCTCTTCCTCAAACTGGAATTCCTGATCAGCTACTTCGTATTTGGTCACGTTGCGCTCTGTCCACTCAAAAGCGACATAACACAGACTCAACACGAATACCAGACCAACCAATACATAGGTCAACTTTTGACCCTCAAGACTGGCATTTGGAGATTTCTTAAGTTGCATCTTTCTTCTGTTTTTCTTTTGGTCGGGAAGACAGGATTCGAACCTGCGACCCCCTGCTCCCAAAGCAGGTATTCCACCGGACTGAACTACTTCCCGTATGAATTCTCAATTATCAATTCTCAACTTCCATAACGGCGTGCAAAAGTACAACTTTTTATATATGTAACAAGTAAGACTTGATATTTTTTTTATATTTTTTTGTATTCTTCCGCATTTTATTACACTTTCCGTCAATAAAGTGCCTCCGAAGCCATCCCTCCAAAAGTGTTCCCTTACTAATCCTCCAAAGTAAAATAACCGGTCGGATTGAGTATCGTATAATTAGTCATCGTCTGATTCGACTCAAACCCGACACCTTGTATCACTGACGAGTCACGGGTTATCGTTATCGCCGAATCGGAAAACACACGCTCCTCATGCTGATCCCATACCAACAACTCTGTATCAAATCTCTCGCCTTTCTCATTCATCGCATGCACCTTACCTTTCAATTCCCAACGCTCATCTTTGTCCCAATAACGTGCATAATCCGCTCTCAATGACGCTTGTACACTCAAATCCTCATCAAACTCCTCCAAATATATCCCCTCCTTGAACTCCCAATACGATGGTTCCGCCTTATCATAAATCTGCCAACGCTCGGCACTTATCCTGTACCGCACCACGCCGGAATCTGAAATCAAAGTAGATACACTGTCAACATCAAGTATCGGTGTCGCTTGACGGTCGGTAATTGCTGCACTCTTGGGAACCTCACCATGGCCGCATGACTGCAAAAATATAGGTGCTGCCAATATGACAGCACCTATTGTTATA
>JAIKXR010000162.1 GCA_024683975.1 Paludibacteraceae bacterium | reverse complement strand
GTTCATTTGGCTCTGCCGAGCGGATATCTGTTTTATGAGATGTTTGACGAGATACCTATATTTCAGTTGGTTGCCACTATAGCTGCCGGTCTTGTATGGGGTGCGACGGAGTTGATGTATGAGCGCAGTATGTTCTATCTCGGAGCGTCTCGCGGCAAGGCGTTGTCGTCATTGATGACGGCACTGTTTGGAATGGTGCTGGCGGTGTTGGTGATGCACACTTTTTTCTACCATAAATATCCAGAATGGGAGTTGTCTGCGTCGGCTGTGGCAGGGACGCTGATTGCTTTTGCGGGTTACTTTTTTTTAGGTCAGGCGGGCGACAGGAAGAATAAGGAGATACAGTCGTCACAGGATGCAGACAGACGGCAGTTTGATTGGAAGCGTGGTTTGATATTCGCTTTGTCAGGCGGAATGATGGGTGCATGTCTGAACGTGGCGATGGTGACAGGTGACGGGATATTTCTGCCGGAGACGATAGTGGCTTATCGTTGGTTGCCTGCTTTGTTCTTATTCTGCATAGGTGCATTCATTTCCAATACCGTTATCTGCATAGTCCAGAACATACGCAACGACAGTTTCTATGAGTATTCGCAGCCTGAGGTGTGGAAGATGAACTTGTTGTTGTGCGTTGTGACGGGTCTGACTGAGTTTGCAGCATTGTTCGGTTTTACCGTAGGTCGTGCGTTATTCAAGGAAACGGCTTTGTCAATATATGCTTTTGTTATTTTCCTTGTGTGTCAGACTTTTTGTTCACACTTATGGGAGATGATAGTAGGCGAATGGCAGGGTATAAGCCGGACGACAAGACGGTATTTAGGAATAGCAGCTGTGCTGTTGGTTTTGAGTATTGTAGTGCCGGTTATCTGGATGTTGGTATAGTTTTTGTAATATTTTGTAAAAACAGATAAAACGTTTATTTTTGCGGCGATGAAACGCATAAGACTCATATTGTTATTGTTGGTATGTTTGTGCGACATTCACTTGTTCGCGCAAAACTCCACTTCTTCGCCCTCCTCACGTTTTGGTTATGGAGAGATGAATGAGAATATACCAACGGCATACAGAGGGATGGGCGGAGTGTCAACGGGAATGCGTTTGCATTCAGCCATCAATCCAAGTCAGCCTGCTTCTTATACGGCTTGCGACAGTATGACTTTTATGTTTGACCTTGCAGCGAGCGGTATGTGGACACGTTATGAAGACAGTAACGGTCATCGCAATCGTCCGAACGGCAACTTGGAGTTTGTGACGTTGCAGTTCCCTATATGGAAGCGGCATATAGCCTTCTCAGCCGGTATAATGCCGTACACTTCTGTGGGCTATAATTTTGCTTTGGACGGTAATGCCGGCGGATATGACTATAAGTTGGCATACGAGGGCGAAGGCGGAATAACAAACGTTTATGCAGGATTGAGTTTCAATATACTGAATTGGTTTGCAGCGGGAGCGAATGCATATTATATGTTTGGGGATGCGACCAATGCCATCAATCTGACATTTACTGATGCAACCATTCAGAGTTCGGTAATGTACAGGAATATGACGGTTCGTTCATTCCGTTTCCGTTACGGAGCGCAACTTTTTCATACGTTTGGCAAGCACAATATAGTATTAGGCGCGGTGGTGGAGAACAAGCAAAAGTTGCGTGGAGAGTTTGTGCAGTATGAACTGACGACATTGGACTCGGTATTGGTGCAGGATAACGGTTTCCAGATACCTTTATATTACAGTGCAGGAGCGAGTTATTGCTATGATGACCGTCTTTTGATAGCTGCTGACTACAGCGTTCATAATTGGAAGGATGCGAAGTATTTCGGACTGACAGATGTGTTGAACAATTGTTCGCGGTATGCATTAGGTTTGGAGTACAGGCACAACCGTATGAGCCGTCATTATGCAGAGCGTATGTATTGGCGTGTGGGTGCGACAGTGACGGATTCATACGTGCAACAGGGTGCGAAGAAAGATTTCTCGGTGTCTGCCGGTGTAGGTTTTCCGTTGAGGACATCTGAAACACTGTTCAACCTGTCGCTTGAATATACGCGTCGTCACTCTACGGCACAACTGATAGAGGATAACCTGAAACTGACTGTCAATGTGGCAGTAGCTGAGAACTGGTTCTTCAAACGTAAATTATAGAAGAAAATATTAATAATAAAAGTAACAATACTATGAAAATCAGATCACTAATTGTCATTGCGTTGTGCGCAGCCATTCCTGCGCTCGCAATAGCCAAGCAGCCTAAGAGTAATCTTGCGGACGAGGCGGCAGGAATGTATGCAGAAGATGAACCGACTCTTTCAGCAGAGTGTAAGAAGAATTTGTCAATGGTTCAGACATTGGTGAAAGCCGGGCAGTTTGCTGAAGCATACGAGCCGTGGATGGCCGTTTATACGGAGTGTCCTAATGCTCACAATACGATTTATACGAATGGTGCGAAGATAGTAGATTACTTTTACGCGAACGCCACTGACCCGGTTGAGAAACAAAAGTGGGCACAGTTATCGGTGGATATGTGCGACAAGCGTATTCAGTATCGCGGAAATGATCCCAAGTATCCGAAAGCATATATATTGGGCGAAAAGGCTTTGGCGTATTGCGAACATTTTCCTGAAGACGAGGTAAAGGAGACAGCTTATCCGTGGTTCAAGGAGTCAATCGAAGGATTGCAGAGCCGTTCGAAAATAACTGTATTGGTTGAGTTTATGAAAGTGAGTTACAATATGTACAAGTCGGATCCGGGCAAGTATGGCGAACAGTTCATCAACGACTATACATTAGTCAGTGGTTACCTCCAATCCCAAGCAACTGACCATACTAACAAGAACGCATCGGCGGCATCACAACAGAAAGACTATGTGGATAACTTGTTTGCCGTGTCCGGTGCAGCCAACTGCGAGCAGTTGGACAAGCTCTATACCTCATACGTGGAGGAGAACAAGGAGAGTATGGAGAATCTGTTTAAGGTGATAAGTCTGTATAAGAGAGTTAATTGCACGGAGTCGGACACATATTTTGCCGCATCGGAGTATGCTCACAAGATGCAGCCAGCCGAAGAGTCGGCGGCCGGTTGCGCCAAGATGTGTATGAAGAAAGAAGACTGGCGCGGGGCCATTGCTTACTATGAGGAGGCTCTCAAATTAGTAGAAGATGAGAATGATGAGGATATAGATGACTATCTTTATAACATTGCATACATCTATTATGACAAGCTGAAGAACTACACCGAGGCTCGCCGTTATGCTCTTAAGAGTTTGGATGCCAATCAGTCACAAGGCCGTTGCTACATACTGATAGGTTGCTGCTATGCAGCTGCAAAACCTTATACGGATGGCAGTGCAAAATCGGCTATATTGAACAAGACCGTATATTGGGCAGCCGTTGACAAGTTCATAAAGGCCAAGCA